>CAMPJV010000165.1 GCA_946886975.1 uncultured Taibaiella sp.
CATAGAGGGCTGCGCCAAGATCGCGAAGGAGCATAAGCTGATCCTGGTAGTGGATAATACCTTTGCCTCACCATACCTTCAAAACCCACTAGACTGGGGCGCTGATATCGTGCTGCACTCCGCTACGAAATACCTGGGAGGGCACTCGGATGTGGTTCATGGCGCTCTTATAATGAATGATTCAGCACTTGAGGAAAAGCTAAGGTTTATACAGAACAGCTGCGGTGCAGTGCCGGGGCCGCACGATGTGTGGCTGGTGCTGAGGGGAATTAAAACACTACATGTGCGTATGCAGCGCCACTGCGAGAACGGAAAGGCTATTGCGGAATTCCTTCGGTCGCACCCCAAGGTTTCAAGAGTTTACTGGTGTGGATTCCCGGATCATCCGAACCACAATATTGCAAAGAAGCAGATGAGGGATTTCGGAGGGATGATCTCATTCACGCTGAAGGATGACAGCATTGAGGCTGCGAATAAAGTACTTAGCAAAACAGAACTGTTTTCGCTGGCGGAATCGCTTGGAGGAGTAGAATCTCTAATTGGGCATCCGGCATCGATGACACATGGTTCTATTCCGAGAGAAGAAAGAATAAAGAACGGGTTGTCTGATTCACTTATACGGCTAAGTGTGGGCATAGAAGATGTGGATGACCTAATTGGAGATCTGAAGCAGGCAATAGAAGCTTAAAATAATAAAGCCGGTCTCTGACCGGCTTTATTATTTGCTACAGAATGCTCCACCAGATACTCCGGTGAGCATATTTCCCCCATTTGCTTACGCTGGCATTAATCGTTTCGTAGAGTTCCTTTTGTGTCACCTTCTTTCCCTTGTCAGGAGCTTTAAGGTCCTCAGGCTTGGGCTGGATCATTTCGACCCTTGTAGCTATCCATGTTGTATAAAGTCTTGGTATAGCAATTTCGAGGATCATACCCGGTAAGCCTGCAAACATTTCCGGCCCCCCGCTGGCTATGATGTCTTCTGTATAAAAGGCCACGACATAGACACTGTCGAGCATCCGAGCCACAGCCTTGCGGCATTTAAAACCTGCGACCGTACGTATTTCGTCCTGTATCTTCCATTGTAACTTTCTAACACTATCCTGGACCAGGAACTTTTCTTCGTATATCTTCTTTAGTGCAGCAACCTTCTTACTCTGGAAATCTGTATAGACGATATTCTCAGATGCAGGAGCACTACCCCAAAAGGACTTTACAGGATTCTCACCTTCACGGCCGGGGCGATAGAGGCTACCTGCAATAGTGAATGAAAGGTCGAAATAAGTGGTGCTGAACTTAGGTATCTGCGCTTTCATCTTCTCAAGCCAGGTCTTATTTTCATCATCCATCATATCCTCCATCTGGCGATGCATGTTGACCTTGCGCTCATACTCTATCTTGCCCTTCATCGTAAACTGTGCATTAGCAAGAACCGGGGCCATCAGAATGATTGCGGCTGTTATTAGTCTTCTCATAGCCTAGTGTTTATCGATTATTCCTGATCCAGAATCGTCTGCCGGGGCAATTGCCGGGGACTTAGTGAAGTTCCATATCACCCTAAGCATTCCATAACGACGGATGGTGTTGTAGTTATCCTCAGTCACATTGTTGTTCACAGCATAACGCTGAAATCCGATGTTCTGATTCAATATGTCATTGGCATACAGGACTACCTCAAGATTATCTCCCTTCAGGAACTTCTTACTGATGTAGGCGTGCCAAAGCAGCACATTATTGTTGCCGTTGAAAGCCGCGACCTGTTGTCTTATTGTGTAGTCTACCTCCGTGCCTATCTCCAGCTTGAGCGGCAGCTGGACGTTTCCGTCCAGGGCAAGGCTATAGGTGAAGTAGTTAGTTGTAGTTTGATTAAGGCTTGAAGTATTATTATTGAAGGTGACGCTTGGGGTAAAGCTCAGCTCTCCCTTCTTTTCTTTATCATAACGTGCATCCAGCCTAAGAGTGTAAGAGTTATTGTTGCTTATATTCTTTTCGCCATTCACAAAGCTTATGTATCTCCCCAGGTTCAGATTTCCTCCCATCCCAATGCGCATATCCAGTTTCCTGATCTGCTTTCCGTAACCACCGTACATATAGCCATTGTAGTTGCCGTCCACGTTGATGTACTGAAAGTACCTTATGCGGTCGATACCGATAGTTTCAGATCTGCTGATATCATCGTCCACAAATGAGATACCTCCCCCCAGGTAGGTATATGCACCTGACAGTACCTTATAATCGTTGTACCGGATATTGAACCTGTGGGTGAACTTTTGCATCAGATCAGGATTCCCTATTGAAATGTTTAGCTGATCGGTATTCTGAACCAAGGGCTGGATCTGCTCGATCGTTGGCTGTTGCGTAGAACCATTATAACTGAGAGAAAAGCTCCTTTGCTGAGCCGGCCTGTACACAAAGGAAAACCTGGGGAAGAAATTAGTGTAGTCCCGACTGACCTCCTTGCCTGTAAAATTATCCATCTGCTTAAAACCAGTTGCAGCGACCGATCCACCTGCTGACACATTTACTTTCTTAAAAACATACCTGAGGTTTGTACCACCAGAATTGGTAAGGACATTGAAATCATACTTACTGCTCAAGGAGTCAACTAACTCAGTATAGCTTCCATCGGCTGCCTTATTGAATGTGACCCTGTCAGCAAAACTGTTGTTCACGGTAAGTCCATAATCAAGTTCAAGGAACAAAACCTTTGATAAAGGCTCTGTGTATGAGGCGCTCCCTGTAAGCACAAAATTCCTGGAGTTATTCTCTTTATTCTGGTTGACAGCTATCGAATTGGGCTTCGTAAGCACAGTAGTAACAGACTGCAACAAGCTCTCACCCGCGTTCTCCCGATACCTTTCCTCCACCGTGACAGAAAGCGTCCTGCCCTTCTTAGCAAACTTCTTCCTGTAAGCCAAAGTGGCGTTTAAATACTTTGTAATTGCATCTGTCTTTAGCGTGCGCGAGTTTGAATTAACAACAACATCGTTGTCACCGACAGACTCAGCTGAGTAAGTCGTTGTCTTTTCGGTAGATGAATAGCCTGCGTTTGCCGTGACCTTTATCGACGACAACGAATCGACCTTCCATTCAAACAAAGCGTCCATCCGGTGCCGGTCGCCGATAGCAAAGGCGGAACTACTATCATGAGTGTAATACTGGGAAGTATCAAGGTTATATTGAGTTATCGTATTACCTGCAGTCTCAATGCTCTGCTGAGCAAATCTGTAGTTGCTGCTCAGGTGCAGTTTATCTGCCTTCCATTTGTTAGAGTAATGGAGCCCACCCGTCCACGAGGTTGGTATGCCTTTACCATTGTACTGGCCATTCCAACCTTCAGCCAGGTCATCCTCACCATTACTGGAGTAGATGGTGTAACCATTCTCAGTCACTTCCATATTAGGATTGCTACTGTACTTATCCTTGTCCTCCCACCCCAACCCTATCTTGCCTGTATTTGCACCGATACCAAAAGCAGACAACTTTCTTTTTCCCTTAAACGCATTGATCATTCCCTGGTTTTCGAAGTACCTGTCGGTGCCGCCGCCCAGATTCACTTTGCCGAAGTATCCTTTACGCATGTTGTCCTTCAGGTGCAGGTTTATGGTCTTTTCCCTTGTGCCGTCGTCGATCCCGGTAAACTCTGACTGATCGCTTTTTTTGTCGAATACCTGTACTTTCTCAACCGACTTTGCCTGCAGACTCTTTGTGACAACCGCTGGGTCATCTGTAAAGAACTCTTCACCGTCCACCAAAATCTTCTGAACCTTTTCGCCCTGAGCTACTACCTCTCCATTCTTGTTTACCTGAATGCCCGGAAGCTTTTTGAGGAGTTCCTCTACAGTGGCATTCTCACGAACGTTGAAGCTGTCAGCCATGTATTCGACGGTGTCACCTTTGATCTTAATAGCTCCAACCTGCTGTTTCAGCACAAACTCCGTTAGAAGGTGGGACCTGGACACCATTGGGATGGTTCCCATATCCAGCTCGGGCTTCAAAGGGTCGAGAGTAATCACGTCCAGGTAGTCAGCGAAGCTGGGGAAGGTGATCATAACGATGTATTTACCCGTGTTTGTGGTATTAACCTGAAAACTACCATCAGCCGCCGTACGGGTAAAGGCCTCTAGTACAGAATCCGAAGCTCGAATGACCGTAATGGCAGATTGATGGAGCTCTCTTGCGTTAAGCGTGTCTACGACTCTTCCCTTAATTGCGAATGGCTGCGCATAGAGATTTGTGGACCTGGCGACGAGAGCCAAAAGAACAATGAAGGGCAGGAGGTATTTCATTGCGTGGAGCCGATGCATTAGGCAAGGGAATACAAAAATTGAAGTAATCCTTAATATTTCAAAGGCCCAACATGTTAAAGTTCTTTAGCATAAGGGGAGAAAAGGGGTGAGGATTGGCGCGTTTAAACAGTTTCGCTCATGTACCGGCGTGACAAAGCCCATTTCCCTCAGCTACAGTATCCGGTTTCCATATGTATCTTTACTGCGTGATATTGTTGTATATAGATCCAGGGTCGGGAGCCATTTTTGCGCAAGTGCTGGCTGCAGTTGCCGGAGGTTGCATCTTATTTAAGAACTATATAGTGGGATGGTTCAGATCGGCTTTTTCTAAAAAGTCCCGGAGTGACAAATAACCTGCGGCGATATACTTCTTCACATAAGGATCCTTCCAGCCATGTTTACCAAACTGAGGACGGAACAATAGTCAGGAAAATAGAGCCTGATGTTGTACATCTTTTAGAAAAGCACAAACATTTCACACAGATTGAATCAGTCTATTCAGAGACCGAGCAGTTGTATCAGGTTGAGAAACTACCCCTCCTCTCCTACTACTATGAATATCCATTTCCTTTATTGAAGGATACGGCTTTATTTTACCTGGATAGTCTTGAGGCACTATTAAAGGATGGCTATTCTTTGTCGGATGGGACACCATTAAACTGCACTTACACAGGCGCTGGCAAGTTTGAGTTCTTCGATATCGGGTCCATAGTCCCTTTTGATAAAAATAAAGGATGGGAAGGATACAGGCAGTTCCTGGTAGAATGCTATTTTCCCCTTGTTTACCTCGCGGATTTAAAGGCTATTTATCCAGGTGCTTTACTACCATTCATCAACGACAGCAGATGGTTCCTAAACGTCCATTTTTCCCTTCGGCAGAAATACCGGCTGCCCAACCTTCTGTTCCGAGATTTTATCACGCGTTCATTGCACAAGAACCTGGATGCTGGCAAAAGGAAAAAAAGCACAACTATTTCAGCGCAATCCGTGGGCAAGATTATTACTCTTCTGAGAAGTGCAATTACCAATACTAAATATCAGGTTCCTAAAACAAAGTGGGATGACTACTACAATAATACCATCCTGAAAGATGGTTACCTAGCCGGGAAGAAAACCATTTTTGAAGAATTACTTAATCAGGCTGCTGATTCAGCCTCCTTGAAGTGTACTGCTATTGATTGGGGAGCCAATACAGGGCTTTTTTCCGCAATAATGGCAGAACATAACAATGTAAAGCTGGTAATTGCCATAGAGTCGGATCACAATGCAGTGGCTGAGCTTTACAGGCGACACAAGAATCATAAAATTGTTCCGCTACATGTTTCACTCTTCAGTCCAACTCCGGCGGTGGGATTTGAAAATAACAGAGAAAGCCTGCTTTCCCGGTTGTCAGAATGTGTTGACATACAGGTAGCACTTGGGCTCATCCATCACATGCAACACGATCAGAATCTTAATTATTCTGACATTATGCGGTTCTTCCATGCTAATTCGAAAGACCAATCATTTCTCCTGGTTGAATATATTGACCCGGTTGATGACAGATATAAGCTAATAAGAAATCCGAATTACCCCTTCGCAGAGGGCAGGGATGCATTCCTTAGTGCTTTGAAGGAATATTATGTTATACTTGAGAGTCACCAACCGATTTCGACCAGAGAGATCTTCCTGGCAAAGAAAAGATGAGTAAGCGAATATTTAGTCAAACCAGGTTCTGGCTGCTTCTTTACCTGGTTGTTCACGCGATTCTTTTTGCGCTCTATTCCTACTCACTCCTAAAGCCGTTTCAACAATTATGGTCT
>CAMPJV010000166.1 GCA_946886975.1 uncultured Taibaiella sp.
ATTATAGCCAGACCCTTGATCCTAACCTGCAGTTATTTGCCGGCAGGCAGTATGCCCCACAGGAAAAATCCAATTTCGGCATATTTATGGACTCTTCCCCCGATCGATGGGGTAAAGTTTTAATGAGACGCCGGGAAGCCATACTAGCACGCAAAGAGGACCGGAAACCTACCACCCTTTTAGAATCTGATTACCTACTAGGCGTATATGACGGACATCGTATGGGCGCCCTCAGATTCAAGACAAATATTGAGGAGGCCTTTCTAAGCGACGAGAAGGATCTTGCGTCGCCGCCATGGGCATCCCTTCGGGAACTGGAATATGCAAGCTTGCGACTGGAAGCTGAGGAGGACATGAAAGACGATGAAGCCATTAAATGGCTAAATATGCTAATGGCGCCAGGTGCATCGCTAGGGGGAGCAAGGCCAAAGGCCAGCATTAAGGATACGAAAGGAGAACTCTGGATAGCGAAATTCCCAAGCGTGGCGGATGACCGGAATATTGGCGCCTGGGAAATGGTAGTACGTGAGCTGGCAGAATTGGCTGGCATACGTGTATCACGTGCTATGCTAAAGAAGTTTAGCGGTAAGCACCATACCTTTCTTTCGCAACGGTTTGACAGGATTGACGAAGCAACCAGACTACATTTCGCATCGGCTATGACCCTCTTAGGCCATAATGACGGAGAAGGACACCAGGAAGGCGTTAGTTACCTGGAGCTTGCGGAGTTTATCAGCACCTCCGGAGTAAACGTAAAAAAAGAGCTGGAAGAACTATGGCGAAGGATTGTATTCAACATCTGTGTCAAGAATACAGATGATCATTTGCGCAACCATGGATTCATCCTAACTACAGGAGGTTGGGAACTTTCCCCTGCCTACGATATGAACCCTGTACCCAATGGCCATGGCCTTACACTTAACATATCTGAGGACGATAATTCTTTAGACATAGATCTGGCCTTGTCAGTAGCACAGTACTTCCGGATCGTGAAGAAAGATGGGGAAGGAATAATAGACCAGGTGCTAAGCGCGGTAGGACAATGGAGGAAGATTGCTACCAAACATAAACTCTCGAAGGCGGAGCAAGATAGTATGGAAGGAGCGTTTAGGACGGTGATCTAACCTTCTTCCAAATGAAAACTTTCAATACCCTGTTTATCCCTCGGGGATTGTCAGCCATTGATAAATTCTGAACGGGCTAAAAACACCAAAGCCTGTAAATCAATGATTTTACAGGCTTTTGGAATTGTTTGATTGGATATTGGCGGAGGGAGAGGGATTCGAACCCCCGGACCTGTAACAGTCAACAGTTTTCAAGACTGCCGCAATCGACCACTCTGCCATCCCTCCGCGGACAAAATTAGAATAGCAGGTGGATATTCAAAAAGTTTTTTAAGAACGGCATAGATATTTTCTAAGCTTATGTTAATTCCCGCTGTATCGCGGTTCAATTGAAACCAGAACGACCCGGGGTCCGTAAGTAATAAGTAAATTTGAAAAGTATGTACAGGATCACACAGGCAATGCTGGGCGCTGCGTTGGTTTTCACGCAGTTTACAGCTTGTGCGCAGAAGGAAAACATGGAGCATTCAAAAACATTTAAGAAAATGACTGAGGCAACGGCAACGGGTATGGAGAATAAGGAACAAGTGGCTACATTCGGAGCGGGATGCTTCTGGTGCACAGAGGCACAGTTTCAGCAATTGGAGGGGGTAACTAAGGTGGAATCAGGATATAGCGGTGGGCTGGTCGACAGTCCAACATACAAGCAAGTATGCACCGGCACGACCGGACATGCGGAGGTGACAAACGTGTACTATGATCCTGCGAAGATCAGCTTTGATGAGCTATTGGCTGCATTTTGGGTGGCGCATGACCCTACACAGCTGAACAGGCAAGGCAATGATGTGGGCACTCAATATAGAAGTGTAGTGTTTTATCATAACAAAGAGCAGAAGCGAAAGGCTGAGGAATACAAACAGAAGCTGAATGAAGAAAAAGCCTACGGCTCCGACGTGGTAACTGAGATCTCGCCATATACCAATTTCTACAAGGCTGAGGATTATCACCAGAACTACTACAATGAAAATGGCTCGCAGCCTTATTGTGTATTTGTCGTGAAACCTAAGCTGGACAAGTTTAAGAAGGTATTTAAGGATAGGCTAAAGGAAAAAGCGCATTAGCGCACAAACAAAGAAGGCTGTCCATGACAGCCTTCTTTGTTGCTCATTATCATTTGCTATTGGATATCGTCCACTATCGTACCGGATAACCTTGCGGTCTCGCCCGTGCTGCTCGTCAGGTCGACCTCAGGGATATTGTAAATGATCCTACCATTGTCGAAAGTAGTAGTGATGACCTTGACAGTATTGGTGCTCGAATAGCTCATGGTGCCATCCTGCAAATAAATTGAGGCTCTGCCGGGATAAACGATAGAGGAGATGGTATCGGCTCTGTTGGCTGTCGGAGGCTGGTGGAAATTGATGGTAACGTAATAAATATCGGAATCTCTGGCCTGCACCCCGGCGATACCTGTGCTAAATATTGTGTCCGGAGCATGGGCTACGCCATTTACATACCAAACGCCCATAGGACTTTCAAGTGCATCTTTGTCCGATTTTGAACAGGCCGCAACAAAGAACAATGCAACTATTACCAGGTATTTCATAGAAAGACAGTTTTTGAGTGAATCATCCGGTTCAATACGTTTTCAATGATATATCGGACAGATACACGGCACTAATTACTGAATAAATTGTGAGAAATGCAATAACGCAGCTTCGCCGGGTCAGGCAAATGGTGGGAAAGGGCTCTAATCGCCAAGCCAGTGACACACAAACAAAATGTCTATAGTGACACTAAAAACAAGAAAGCCTGGCGAATCGCCAGGCTTTGAAATTCTTGTTAGTGCGGCAGAGGAGATTCGAACTCCCACGCCCATGACAGGCGCTACCACCTCAAAGTAGTGCGTCTACCAGTTTCGCCACCGCCGCATCTGAGGGATTGCAAAAGTAAAGGAAAAATTGAAAATCAAAAACGTAATAAAAGAAGCCTTTCTATCGACGTAGGATAATACGGAATATAGTGCCCTTACCGACCTCTGAATGCTTGACGTAAAGAGAACCATGGTGGTACTTTTCAATAATTCTCTTGCTAAGCGAAAGCCCGAGCCCCCACCCTCTCTTCTTCGTGGTAAAACCGGGACTGAAGATCTTTTTAATATGACGCTTAGAGATGCCTTTACCGCTGTCGCAAACATCTATCCAGACCTGGTGCGGGTGATTGACGACCCTGATATCAATTCTTCCTTTACCATCCATAGAATCCAGCGCATTCCTCAGAAGGTTTTCCAAAACCCATTCAAAAAGGGGCCCGTTCAGGTTTATAGGGATCTCCTCGTCGTTTGTCTTCATGGTAAATTCCACTCTGCTGGACGCCCTCTTCTCCATATAGCTTACCATATTCCTTACGCGCACCATCACATCCTCCTCTTCAAGCTGGGGAGCGCTTCCGACCTTACTGAATCGCTCTGCAACGAGCTTTAATCGCTCGAGGTCCTTCTGCATTTCAGTGACTGCCTCGGGATTACAATCACCTTCCTTTAAAAGTTCAACCCAGGCCTCGATGGAGCTTAACGGGGTACCCAACTGATGGGCCGTTTCCTTGGAGAGGCCGACCCAGACCTGGTTCTGAAGGGAACGGTGGGCCGCGCTCAGGGCAACAAGCACCACAAGCAGGAACAGGAAGATGATCGTGATCTGCACATATGGGTAAAAACGCAACTGGGTTAGTAGCGATGATTGTCCGTAATAAATAAGATTTTTACCAATCCCAAAGTCTGCCACTATCGGGAGGTGCATGTCTTTGAACTCAGCAAGCTTGACCGTCAGGTGCTTTTTAAAATTTTTTGTGCGTACGCTGTCGATATTCTTGTGGTCAATAATATTATCCGACTCGTCGGTGATTATGACCGGGATAGTTGTGTTCTGAGCAACGAATGTCTGTGCGAATGTGATCTCGTCCTCATTCGTAGCTGTAGCGAGCGTCTTGAGGCCGGAAGCGTACTGCTCTACCTTCTTCTTCTCTTCCTCTGCTAACTTTCGCGCAAGCTGATTAGTATAGTAAAGAGAAGCCGACACTATTGAAAGTGCAATGACTACTAAGTAGGTTTTCCAATTAATGTATTGACCCATAGCGGCTTCGTCTGAACGTAAGGAAGGTAAAAATATTGTGAATTTGAACGAATAACTACTATTTTTGTGCGCGGTAATTTTTCTCCTTCATGGACATTCAACACAACAATCAGGACGCATTAGTAGACAACCCGGCAGATATTGAGGTGAACAAGCCTTCAAAGTCCCGTTTCTTATTCTTGTTGTTCTTTTTTGGTTTTTTCATATTTGCCTGGGCCGGGTGCTTCAACTTGTGGACGCACAGGTATCAAAATCCAGAGGTGGAAAACGTTCCCAAAAGCAGCCTGTACCAACCAGAGTACAAATAGGGATGCTGCCTGGCAATGATCATTTCTGAGCAAGATACTGCAGTAGTCATTCTTAGCTATAATGGCAGGAAATGGCATGAGTTATTCTTACCAAAGATAGTTGCAGAGGCATCCTCTGGCTATGACGTGATCCTTGTAGACAACGCGTCGACGGATGACACCTTACAATACCTTCAGGAAAACTACGACACGATAAAGATCATACGGGTAGCCACGAACCGCGGCTTTGCAAATGGTTATTACGAAGCGCTCAAGCAAATACAGGCGAAATACTACGTTCTGCTTAGTACGGATTTCGAGGTTACCTCTAACTGGTTCCCTCCGCTGCTGACTGCAATGCACCGCTATGAAGGACTTGCGGCCTGCCAGCCCAAAATTCGGTACTGGAGAGAGCGGGAGTACTTTGAATACGCAGGAGCTGGCGGGGGGTTTATAGACAACTTCGGCTATCTTTTCTGCAGAGGGAGAATCTTTAATGACCTGGAAAAGGATAGCGGCCAATACGATGACGACATCGAAGTGTTCTGGGCTTCCGGCGGCTGCCTGATGGTACGGGCGGACCTTTACCACCAGGTAGGAGGCCTCGACCTGGATCTATATGCGCATATGGAGGAGGTAGACCTCTGCTGGCGGCTAAAAAATGCAGGCTACAAAATAGGATATGTGGGCGGGTCAACCGTTTACCACGTCGGGGGAAGTGTGATTTCATATGGCAGTCCCCAAAAGCTGTATTATAACTTCCGCAATAACTTGATCCTCCTGTTAAAGAATGAGTCCGCCCGGAGACTTCTTTGGCTGTTCCCCCTGAGATTTATACTCGATGGAGTGGCAGGACTGCAGATGCTCTTTACCGGGAAATTCAGAGGAACGTACACTATAATCAAGGCTCATTTCAACTTTTACGGCAACATAGGTAAATGGCTGCGGAAAAGAAGAGCCGCCCAGCGGCAGGTGACGGTACGCAACAAAGAAGGTATATATAGGAAAAGCATAGTATGGCAATACTTTGTCCTGCACAGGAAAGTATTTATTAAGCTAAAGTACGTCCCGAAGCGCCTGGTTTAAGCTGTTTTCTGCACCAAACCTTCTGTTCACCGACGAAAACCCGCCGTTCACCGACGATTTCCCGCCATTCACCGAAATGTCCTTGTCGTCAGCTCGTCCGGTGCGTATTTTTGCATAAATATCAAGAGGTTATGGATTTCTCAAATAACGGGAGGGGATCAGGAAAGGTCGGGTTTGGAGTAGTGATCATATTGATCGGTCTGGCCATATTTCTGAAACAGATAGATATGTTGCCATATCTCAACCTCCGGTTTACATGGCCTATAATATTAATCGCGATCGGGCTATTCATAGGTATCAGGAATAAGTTTAGCAACAATGCACCCTTTATCCTAATGGCGATTGGGGTATTTAATCTCATACCGGCATTTAGCTTTAATATCGGAACCCGTGAAGTCGATTCAGAAGATCTTGTTATCCCAGCCATACTAATCATAGCAGGGCTGGTGATGATAGTGAAACCTGGAAAAAAAAAGTCCTGGACCGGGCATACCGGAATGATCAACTCCATGACTAACA
>CAMPJV010000167.1 GCA_946886975.1 uncultured Taibaiella sp.
CAACAAACACATGCTAAAATCAAAAAGCCGCCCCAAAAACTTTTGAGACGGCTTCTTTTTCTTTATACAAGTTTACCATCCCGGTACTAAACTACTATATACTAATTACTATCTACGAACTACTATCTACTAGGTACTCTTCTTAGGCGGCAAAGCAAAGGCCACCGCTTCATGCTCAAAATGCCCTTTGTGAGAGGCGTCGCAGAATGGTTTGTTCTTAGACAGGCCACAACGGCATATAGAAACCACTTCCCTTCCACCAAGATCGTATACGTTTCCGTCCTTATCTACTATTTCAAAGTCCCCCTCTATCCTTAATGATCCGTTGCTATTAACGGTGATCTTAGTTGCTGCCATTATTAGTTTTATGAGATTACCTTAACTCCGAGATATTCGATGGTGTCAGTGCCTTGATCATTTCAGGAGGCAGCACGTCCATATGTATTTTACTGTCTTGGGTAAGCAGGGCGGCCCTTCTTATTACGTTGCGCATCTCCCTCAGGTTCCCCGGCCAGTAGTATTTATTAAAGGCTTCCATCACCTTATCGTCAAATCCCGTGATCTCTTTCTCCAGGTCATACTTCGCCTGCTCCAGGAAGAACTCAGCGAATGTCTTTATATCATTGCCCCTGTCGCGCAGCGCTGGTACATCAACTGTAAACTCGTTAAACCGGAAGTACAGGTCTTCCCTGAACTTGCCTTTCTTCACCAGTTCCTGCAGGTTCTCGTTAGAGGCCACTACGATCCTGATATCTACATCTATGTCCTTATCTGCTCCCAGCCTTCTGATCTTTCTTTCCTGTATGGCTCTCAGTAGCAGCATCTGTATCTCGTAAGACAAGTTCCCTATTTCATCAAGGAAAATGGTTCCCTTGTTGGCCAGCTCAAAGCTTCCGGGCTTATCTCCGATAGCCCCGGTAAATGAACCTTTCACATGTCCAAAGAGTTCACTTCTGGCAAGGTCTTTCCTGAGGGTGCCGCAGTCTACTGCTATAAATGGTTTGCTGCTCCTCGCACTCTGCTTGTGAATGCTCCTCGCCATTACTTCCTTTCCCGTGCCGCTTTCTCCGTATAGGATGACGCTATAGTTAGTCGGAGCCACCAGGCTTATTTCTTTATATAGTTCTTTCGCAGCGGGCGATTTGGTGTCCATCAGGAACTCCGGCAGCACAGGCTTCACCTTCTTTGGGTTCTTTACCGGCAGCCCGCTTTGAGATGGCTGAACAGGTGTCCTGTCAACTGGCAGCGCTTTCGATAGTATACTCAGGAGTTCGTCTGTAACTAATGGCTTCAGGAGATAGTCGTAAGCACCCATTCTTATCACGCTCACAGCAGTCTGGATATCGGAGTGCCCTGTTATGATGAGTACCACGGTTTCAGGCTTGATCTCCTTGATCTGCATGAGCACATCCTTGCCTTCCATGTCGCCCAGGCGATAGTCACAGAGCACAAGGTCGAATGGTGTTTTCCGGAACAAAGCCAACCCTTCCTTCCCGGAATGGGCCGAAGTTGCTTCATACCCGCTCTTAGAGAGAAGCCGGGTGATCAGCAGGCACAAATCCACATTGTCGTCTAATACCAGAACCTTATTACTCATATATCGCCTTAAGCCTTAATAGTTAGTAAAAGTAGGCTTATTGCAGATAAATGTTCATACATGTTTTAATTCTTTAACAATAAAGGCGTGTCTGGAGTCACAGGTATGTACGCAGGCTCCGGTATCTTCAGTCAGAAACTTATGGTTGTGACGGATGGAAATACTCTGTTTTACTATTTCTCGTCTTCGTTCACCTTATGCGCTACATCTTTCATTTCCTTTGGCAGTACATGTGTCTCTCTCACTTCGCTTTTAACAATAAAGACTGCGTTACGATAGGGCATTATTCTTCGCCCCCGCGCAAGAGCGTACACCTTCGTAAACTCAGCCCCGAAGTAGAGGATCATTGCCGAGTAGTACACCCACGACAGGGCCACGATAAATGCGGCGGCAGTCCCATATGTCGCGTCAATAGAGGAGGTAGCGATATAGAAGCTGATGGCGAACTTCCCTATAAGGAAGAGAACTCCGGTAAAGCTCGCTCCTACAAAAGCGTCTTTCCACTTTATGGTAGCATCAGGTAGCACTTTGTAGATAACCGCGAAAAGTGAGGTGGTCACGATAAAGAGCAGCCCCAGACTGAACCCTTTAAAGACGGTCACCGTAATATCTTCAAATAACTGCAAAAGCCTGTGCGTGAGCGCCTCCGTCAAGGTGGTGACCAGTAACGATACAATAAGCAGAAATCCTATACCCACCACCAATGAGAAGGACAGCAGCCGGTTCTTCAGGTACTTCAGCCAGCCCCTCTTTGGCTTAGCCTTTATGTTCCAGATGTAGTTAATGGAGTCCTGTATCTCAACAAACACCCCCGTGGCGCTGACAACTAATATAACAACACCGATAATGCTGTATTTCGTTGCAGCGTTCTGTTGTCTCATATTGTCTATCAGCCCGATCACCTGCCGGGCGTTGTCCGGCCCAAGAAACATACTAAGCTGCTGCACTATTTCATAAGTAATAGCCTGTTTCTCAAAAAACAATCCCGTAACAGATATAACCACAAGCAGCAAAGGCCCCATTGCGAATACAGTATAGTAGGCCAGTGACGAGCAAAGCTTCAGCACATTGTCCTCTATGAACTCCCGCCCCGCTTCCTTCACCAGGTTATAGACGAACTTTATTTTATTGACCATGGATTATACTTGGTTAAGCTTCATTTCGTTCTGAACAGTCCCTTCAATCTTCATACCACGGAAAAGATCATTCCAAGTTATCTCCAAATAGTGAAAGCTAAAAGCGCCACACAAAAAAGAAGCTCCCGATTCAAAACAGGAGCTCCTCAAACCCACTCGCTCAAAAAACTAGCAACTACTACGCTACTGCAAGTTCGAACAACGAACAACGAACAACTAATACCTAGCCAGCTTATCCCCCGCACTCTTCACCAGTTGCACAAACTCAGTTCTGTATCCTTCCTCATCCTCACCCTTGCTTCCTTTCGCAAGTTGCAATACCAAACTATAATCTCCCTCATCCACAAACTTCGAAGACCTCAGCAGCATTCCAAATAGCGCAACTGAAGATGCAAACCTCGTATCCTCACTGCACATCTCCATTGCTCTGCTTCTGTCAGATATCGTATGCACCATCTCCTTGCTTCTGCTTCCCTCCGGCTGTTTGTAGCGAAACTTTATGGTAGCTAGTTCAGAAGAGTAGGATCTTTCCGTAGCCTCTCTTTGCTGATACTTCAGGTCAGTCACCCCACGCACCTTCTTGCTCTTCACACCCACTGGTATTATCTCATATAGCATCGTCACTTGGTGCCCAGATCCCATTTCTCCTGCGTCCTTTTTATCATCTTTAAAGTCTTCCTCGTTCAGTAGCCGGTTCTCATATCCCACCAACCTATAGCCCTGCACCTTGTTAGGGTTAAACTCTATCTGTGCTTTCACATCCTTCGCCACGGTAAATAGTGTTCCTCCAAACTCATGCACCAGTATCTTCTCAGCCTCGCGAATGTTATCTATATAAGCATAGTTCCCGTTCCCCTTATCTGCAAGAATCTCCATCTTGGAGTCCTTATAGTTGCCCATGCCGTATCCAAGGCACGTCAGGAATATACCCTTCTTCCTTTCTTTAGTGATAAGATCCTCCAGCTCATTCTCCCCGCTCACCCCAACATTAAAGTCTCCGTCAGTAGCTATGATGATCCTGTTGTTTCCACCCTCCACGAAGTTATCCTGGGCAGTCCTGTACGCCAGTTTTATGCCTGCACCACCAGCAGTAGAGCCTCCCGATTGTAGTCGCTCCAGTGCATCAATTATGGTCGACTTATCCGCCCCGCTCGTAGGTGGCAACACAAGTCCTGCACTCCCCGCATACACAACTATAGATACCTTGTCCTTTGCTCTCAGTTGTCTCACCAGCAGCTTCAGGGATGACTTCACTAGAGGCAGTTTATTAGCCTCTGACATAGATCCGGATACGTCAATTAGGAACACAATGTTTGAAGCAGGCAGGTTCCGTGTTTCGATCTTCCTTGCTTGCATACCCACACGCAGTAGTTGATGGTCTTCATTCCATGGACAGTCAGTCAGCTCAGTAACTATAGCTATAGGGTCTTCTCCTTTTGGTTGAGGGTAGTTGTAGTCAAAGTAGTTGATCATTTCTTCCACTCTCACTGCATCCGCAGGTGGCTTCTGTCCCTCATTCAGGTAGCGTCTCACGTTGCTGTAAGATGCTCTGTCTACATCCACAGATAGAGTCGATAGGGGATTGGCCTTCACATTCATAAAGTCATTCTCCCGCACCTTAGCATAGCTTTCATTGCTCGGGTTGTAATAGGTGGGCCTCCCGCCACTCTCATACGCTCCATGAGGTGGAGCTGGAGAAATAGCCTGTACCCTTCCTGAAGTTCTTGCTCCCGCAATAGAAATGCTCTTGCTCTTTGCATCTCTCCCTCTACCTTTTTGATAAGTAGCTCCGGACAAAGTTGCCATATCGTTGGTATTCCTGGACGAAAGTTTTTCTATCTGTTCAGACGTGATGGTTTGCCCTGTACCCGGTTCATCCTTTTTGATTAATGGAGCTTTATAATCCCTTACTACTACCTCTCCAAGGTTCTTCGTGTTTCTTTGTAGCACTACGTTCTGGTACGTCGTTTTCGCAGTAGAAACTTTCACACCTTTAATGAGAACGTCTCTATAAGATGAATAGGTCACCTTGAGATCATATTTGCCGGGGCTAAGGTTAGGGAATGTATATGTTCCATCCTCACCTGAAGTGTTTGTTACAATTGCCGTCCCGTTGTTCAGAAGTTGGACGATCGCTCCCTCCACCGGGTTCTTTGTTTCATCATAAATAGTTCCTGAGATACCACCAGTTCTTGCAAGGGCTGCATAACCAAAGCCAAGCATCAATAGCAATGAAAGCATGAGTCGTTTCATACATTAGTTTTTAAGAGTTGAAAGAAGGAGGATGCATCCCTTAACCCTTAGATGCACAGGTCTTTATTATTGCATAAATCTTTCCTAAAAAACTTTCCTTTGTGACACTACTATAGCAAATACGACTAAAAATTAGGAGCTTTATAATATCTATGAACCGCTGGGTTTTATTGTGGTGCTTTACGGTACTTCTTTTCCTGCACTTCGGAAGGCCGGCTTCTGCTCAGAATAGGGTGGGGACAGACAGCATTCGCCTCGGCGCAGTTGTTGAAAATGGCGATACCATAGCTATGGTCTTCCTCGACGATGTCAATATTCTCGATAAGCTCCCAAAGAAATGGGCGAAAAAACAAGCCGCCTTCAATCGCCTCCGCTACAATATTTATAAGACATACCCTTACGCTGTCATAGCCGCCGGTGTCCTCAAGGATTATGATATGAACATGTCCATGCTCGCCGACAAGAAGGCTCAAAAGGCATACACAAAGAGCATAGAAAAAGAGCTGAAGGCCAAGTTCAAAGGCGACCTGGAGAATCTCACCATCAGCCAGGGGCAGGTGCTGGTAAAGCTCATCAACCGCCAGACTGGCCGCAATTGCTTCAGTATTATTAAGGAAGTAAAAGGTGGCTTTAATGCAGTGGTGTACCAGTCAGTCGCCCTCCTTTTCAACAACAACCTCCGCCGCGAGTACGATCCCACGGGATACGATAAGGATATCGAAATGATCGTGAGAGAACTGGAAGCTATCAATTACTACCGCTACCAGCACTACCGTCAGCAACAGCTCCAGAGCCGCACCAACTAATCTTTCCTTTATAGCATCAATAAACCTCACCCTCCCCTGCGTAGGAGGACAAAGCCCTTTTGCGCCCTTTTCCATACCCGTTTTCTGGCCTCTTGAGTGCTGTTTGATAGGCGCTCCCACGGAGTTACTACGGAGTCAATACGGAGTCACTACGGAGTCACTACGGAGTCAGTATGGAGTATCCATGGAGTATGAGCGGATCTCCATAGAAGTAACCATGGAGTTACCTGGCAGTTCCCACGAAGAAACTGTTCCTTCACCAACACTCTCAACACGTTCACTCGCGTAAGCCC
>CAMPJV010000168.1 GCA_946886975.1 uncultured Taibaiella sp.
GTCCTTCTGCTCTTTCTTAATTTGTTCTATAGCTTCCCTTCGTATGCTCCGTATCGAAACCTTCGCCTGCTCGCCCTCTCCGTTCACTCTCTTTACCAGCTCTTTACGCCTCTCCTCTGTCAATGGCGGAAGAAACAGACGAATGAAATTGCCATCGTTCTGCGGGTTAAGACCAATATTGGAAGCGATTATTGCCTTTTCTATGGGTGCAAGCATTTGCTTTTCCCATGGCTGAATCGACAGTGTTCTGGCATCGGCCACTGTTATATTGGCGACTTGGCTCAGAGGGGTTGCAGCTCCGTAATAATCCACGTTTATTCCGTCCAAAATGACTGGGTTCGCCTTACCTGCCCTGATCTTGGACAGTTCCGACTCAAGGTGGCTTATAGCTTTTTTCATCTGTTGTGATGCATCATCTATGATCATGTCTAATGCCTCGCTCATGGTTATTTGGATTTTGCAGGTTGTAAAAGTAAAAAATGTTAGCCAACATAGGCTAATCCCCTGTTTATCTATATATTTATTGATAGCACTGATACTTTAACTATCCATGTTTGGCAGGCGCCTGCCACATTGGTATCTTTGTTAAAACCTTAATATTCAGGTAATGCAAACAATAATCGACACTCCTGTGAAGCTATCTCCGGCAGCCGTTGTAGAGGTAAAGCGACTAATGAGCCAGCCTGATTTCGGTCCAGGCCAGTATCTGCGTGTAGGTGTGAAGGGGGGCGGCTGCTCAGGCATGAGTTACATTCTCGGCTTCGATCAGAAAGAGGAAGATGATGAAGTATATGAAATGGAAGATATTCCCGTTATAGTAAAGAAGTCTCATGGTATTTACCTGTTTGGTATGGTGGTGAACTATGAGCATGGGCTGAACGCACGAGGCTTCGTATTTAATAATCCAAATGCCAGTAGCACCTGTGGCTGCGGTAGTTCTTTTGCTGTATAGATCGAATGAGACTATTTCCGTTTTTATTATCAATGCTGGTGATCTCCTTGTCTTTCAAGGCTTCTGCCCAGAATGGCGCAGCTGTCGATGTGCAGTCTGAAGAAAGGACACCTGTGAATCAGGTCGATTCCAGAGGACAAAAGCATGGCATGTGGTGGATAAGCGTGGCCCCAAGGATGGGAGAGCCAGGCACGACCGAATTTGGAAACTATGATCATGGAATAAAATATGGTCTATGGTATAAATTGGACTCCGAAGGCGACCTAGTGGCAGTAGAATCCTTTAGGAACAGCGTGCTCGATGGCGAGGTCAAGTATTATGATCAGGGCCGCCTTTACTGTAGCGGAAATTACCTTGGGCTAAACCCAAAGTACAAGTTTGATACAATTATGGTGATGGACCCAATAACACATAATGAAAGCTATAAGGTCATACCTACGATCAACGGAAGCGTACGTCACGGCACATTCCAGTATTTTAATCCGCGAAACGGTCATTTGATCAAAGAGGAAGAATACCAGGTTGATGAACTGGTCTACAGGAAGGGCTACGAAATATCGGCGAATGTCGATAGTATCTATCTTAGACAGCATGAGCAACGGATGCCTCATAAGACCGGGGCGAAGTATGCTCCCCCCTCCGGGAAAAAGATAAGTTATACGGATTAGTTATTCTTTAAGGCGCCACGGGCGCCTTATTTTTTCTGTACCGGACAAGAGATGCAAAGAACTTTCTTAGCCTTACTCTTCTATTTCCCCGAATCTTTTTATACCTTACCGCTTCTATAGTTAGTATATAATTATGAAGAAATTACTCATTTTGGCTTTGTTGCCTTTGTTATTCTATGCGTGTGCCAAAGAGGACGACACAAATCCGGGCTTTAGGGAGCCAAGTTGCGAGGACACTACGGATGATGGGCTGTTTGAGAAGTACACACTTGCTGAAGAGGTTCAGTTCCTGAAGGACTACAAGGTTATTCCGGAAGTCGAGAGCGACACCGTTATCAGTTATAAATACATTTCCAGTCGCGAACTCTTCAACCGTAGCATTATTTACGATCCGATATTTGTCTATAAGCTAAAGCGGCCGGCACAGCTATTTATTTACATGCCGCTTAAGACTCAGCAGGAGCAGTATTACTCCTGGACCCGCAGATCGGTCGACACTTCCGTAATCGACACTATCAATCTCTATAACGCGCGTCTTCAGGCACTTCAGCCTGGTTGCTACAGACTTTACTATGTATTCTCGGATACAGATACAGGAACAGTATATACCAAGGGCCACTACGACATCCAGATAAAGAACTAAGTACACATATCTTACTTATGGAGGCGGCTCGTAAGGGCCGCCTTTTTTATTGCGATCCCGGTTAGTTGATGCCGAACTGATTGATCTGCTTCATTTTACGGCCCGCGATCCCGGCGCTGCATGGGGCATCTCGTTGTTTTTTCCTACTTTTGCAAATTAATTTACTATTTTTCAACATCGGCAGAATAGGCAATACGAGTAAAAGATAGAACGGATGAGCTTGGATATGTGTTGCAGAGTTCTTTGTATATAATAGTATGAGTTGCCCTGACTGCTGTCATCATAAATATAACAACGAATGGGATGTGGCAATTGTGGGTCTGGCGCTAGCGGGAAACCATCAGGATGCAAAGGCAATGGCGGATGTAGTACTGGTGGATGCAATCGGATGAATGTTTTTGATTGGCTTAGCGGTTTACCCTTGCACGACAGTGCAAAACCTTACCCGGTAATAGAAGTATCGTTTAATAAAGGAAGTAGAAAGGATTTTTACCGTAATAATACTCACCTGATCCTTGAAAAAGGACAGATGATAGCTGTCGAAGGCGTTAGTGGCTTCGACGTTGGCATGGTCAGCCTCACTGGGGAACTTGTGAAGCTGCAAATGAAAAAGTACGGTATTAAGGAAGATCCACAGATGAAGCGCGTGATGCGCATCGCTACTGAGGATGACCTTGCCATTTACGAAAAGCAAAAAGACAGGGAGCAGGAGGTAATGGTACGCAGCCGTGCTATTGCACGCCAGCTCAACCTGGAAATGAAAGTGGCCGAAGTGGAAGTCCAGGCCGACGGTAAAAAAGCTACTTTCTTCTACACCGCCGACGGTAGGGTAGACTTTAGAGAACTTATCAAGGTATATGCCTCCGAGTTCAAGGTAAAGGTCGAAATGCGCCAGATCGGTGCCCGTCAGGAAAGTGGTAAAGTTGGCGGCATAGGCTCTTGTGGCCGTGAGTTATGTTGCAGCACTTGGCTTACTGACTTCAAGTCGGTCAATACTACTGCCGCGCGCTACCAGAATCTCTCTATTAATCAGACGAAACTCTCGGGTCAATGCGGACGGCTTAAATGCTGTCTGAACTATGAGTTGGATACGTATATGGATTCACTTAGGGTCTTTCCCGACAACGCAGAAACGATTGAGACTACCCAGGGGCTTGCCTATCTTCAGAAGCGGGATATATTTAAGAACCTCATGTGGTATAGTTACAGGTCCAGTAACAAACAGTACCCCTTGTCAATAACCAGGGTAAAGGAAATACTCAAAGCAAATAAGGAAGGCATTAAGCCGGACGAGTTACAACCTGTTGAGCTGGAGACAAGTGCTAATAAAGCAGGCCTCAAAGTGGACGTAGGATTTGTAAATGACGTCGGACAGATCACTCTGAAAGCGTTAGAGAAGTCCAACAGGAAAAAGCGTGGATCTTCTTCTGGCAGGCCTCAGCAATCTGCTCAGGGTAACCAGCCAAAGCAGGCCCGCCCTCAGGGCAATCGTCCCCAGCAGCCTGGGCAAAAGGCGCAGCCAGGTCAGAGGCCTCAGGGCCAAAAGCCAGCTCAGCGTTCCAATCAACCGCAGCCTAAACAAGCTCAGCCTAACCAGAGGCAAGGTCAGGGACAGGGCCAGCGACCAAAACCGAAGCCAAATCCTCAGCGTAACAATAATAGAGATCAGCAGCCCAACAAGCCCGCTGTATAGCACATCAAACACTACTTTGGAAAGGTCACGTCATAGACGTGACCCTTTTTTTTGATTAAGCGCTCTTAGAAGATAAGTTCATACACGGCCCCTGTCACTTTGCCGATCTTAACCGGAAGCTTTAATTCTCGGGGCTGTTCGTCCTCCCGGGTTTTTTCCTGCTTTACTCCTACCAGCCACCCTTCCTGGTAATCTTCAAAGTTCACAATGGCGTCTATAACAAAGGCTGCCAGAATGGAGAGCAAAATGGTGCGGACGTAACAACGATGCTCTTTCATATGCGGAATGTTGTCTTTAAAGTTACTAAAACTTAGAGGCTCTTTTACCTTCAGTCGTTAAACATTGTTAAAAGTTACATAATGAAGACTCTTTTCTTACGTCCCGGTCATTTTCTTACACTGACTTGACAGTTATGCTCCCGAATGAACAGCTTCCGTTCAGTACCAGGGTTCTTTTATCCTCACCGGCAGGTGTTCTCATATAACGGTTGTCTTCCACACTGGCAAAGCTGTTATTGATGTTTAATTCAACATCCCAGTGCGACGGGACAACTACCTCAACGGAACCGAACGACACTCGCATATCCATTACCATAGGACTTGTATTGTCTGCCTGCAGCAGGTTGATCTTCGAGCTGCCAAAGGTGTTGTTAATCACTCCGCCTTTAAAGTTTTTAGAAGTAATGATAGTTGTCCTTTCTCCAAAGGTTACGTCCAGATTGATCATGTCTTCATCAACAGTTTTCACCATGCCCCGATGCGCTCTCCATCTCCTCTGCCTCGGTGTTACGATAACGTAAATACCGAGAAGTACCAGGAGTGCAGGTGCCACAAGGTGAGTGGACAACACGCCAAACACAAAGAACTTAGGTACCGCAAAAAGCACCCCCAATGCTATCAGGGCCCATGATCCGAAGTTCCTGAACCGGTGCTTTACACCCGAGTAAATACCTATAGCTATTAATATCAGCGGAAACATATGAAAGGGCAGAACGAACAGTCCAAGGCGCTTACTCAGAATTACAATACCTATCAGGATGATCAATGCCCCTAATACGATCCTGCTGTTCTTGCTGTTCCTGCAATGCATGTGCTTATACTGTGATACCGGCGGGTGAAAACTAGTCTCTGTGGTCATTTGGTTAGGATTATAAAGCAAAAATACCACAGGGTGAAACGGACAACAAGGACTAATCGGTGAACAGCTGCTTTTAGTCGGTGAACGGCCCGAAATCGTCGGTGAATGGCATCAGCCAAAAGAAAGAGACCGCCAAAGCGGTCTCAATGTTTTTGAACTAAGTACTATCTACTATTTACTAAGTACTATCTACTAGCTCTATTGACTCTTAATTGCCATATTCACTCAGGAACTTAATACGCATCATCTGCAAATGCTCGATGCTCACGTCCCTGTCCTTAAACTCTTCATAGGCATGCTCCAGGTTGTCATCATGACTTTCTCTGAAGAAATCAAAGATATCCTCCTGCTCATTATCATCGAGCTCCTGCTCCAGGCAATAATCAAGGTTCAGTTTAGTGCCGCTGGCCACAATAGTTTCCATCTCTACCAGCAGGTCCTGTATGCTCAGGTTCTTATTCCTGGCTATCATGTCGAGGGGGATCTTCTTATCAATGTTCTGGATAATGAACACCTTCATACCACTTTTGTTCACCACGCTTCTCATCACAAAGTCATCCGGCTTGGTGATGTCGTTTTCCTCTACATACTTGCCTATAAGGTCAATGAACTTTCTGCCATAGCGTAGCGCTTTACCCTTGCTCACGCCCTGTATATGCTCCAGTTCCTCCATGGTGGTAGGATAGCTGATAGCCATATCTTCCAGGGAGTTCTCCAGGAAGATCACAAATGGCGGCAAGCCTTTTTCCTTGGCCACTTGCTTGCGCAGATCCTTCAGCATGTTGAACAACTGCGGGTCAAACGTTGCAGTACCGCCTCCGCCACTCACTTCCTCATCATCGCCGTCGGCATCTTCGTAGTTGTGGTTCAGGGACACCATTATCGAGAATGGCTTCTTCAGGAACTTCCTTCCTTTGTCCGTTATCTTAAGTAGCCCGTATTCCTCTATGTCTTTCCTTACTAATCCCTCCAGCATCATCTGGCGTATCAG
>CAMPJV010000169.1 GCA_946886975.1 uncultured Taibaiella sp.
CTACTTGCAGGGCGTAAAGTCAGCCACTTTGAAGGATGTTTTGCCTGCCGAAGTAATCAAAGCATTACAGAAAGCAATGATAGACTTTGGCAAAAAGATGAAGGGCTACTTTACAAACGAGGCAGTTCTGGTAGCCACCGAGTCCAGGACCAGCTCCCCTGTACGGATTCCGAGAGACAAAGATAGCCTGCAACATCCTCAGGTAATGGGCCTGTATCCATGTGCGGAAGGCGCGGGGTACGCTGGTGGCATTGTGTCGGCCGCCATTGATGGGGAGCGATGTGCTGAAGCAATAGCGAGGTCAATGAAGCTGTCGGTTTAATAGAATTTCACCATTATGGGGGGAGCATCGGTAATGGCCTCTATTTTCTATCTTTATTGCTGAAGTGCAATAGATTATATTGTACGTCTAATATGAACAATGCCGGCAGATAACTGCCACAACATAGCAGGCCATTTATTATGTCTTTTCTCGAACTAAGGAATATTAAAAAGCATTACGCCACCCAGAAGGCTGTGGATGATATTAGCTGCGTTATAAACCAGGGCAGCATCTTCGGGCTTCTTGGCCCCAATGGGGCGGGAAAAACAACGCTTCTGCGGATAATAACGGGCATATTCTTCCAGGATTCCGGTGAGGTGTTGTTCGATGGAAGGGCTTTTGAGCCGGCAAAGGACGTTTCCCTCATAGGCTATATGCCGGAAGAGAAAGGACTGTATAAAAAGATGAAGGTAGGCGAGCAGGCTCTGTATTTCGCCCAGTTGAAAGGATTGACTCGTCAGCAGGCCATAGAAAAGGTCAGGTATTGGTTCGGCAAGCTGGAGATGGACACGTGGTGGAATAAGAAGGTTGAAGACCTGAGTAAAGGCATGAGCCAGAAGCTCCAGTTTATTATCACCGTAATGCATGACCCCAAACTCATTATCCTTGATGAGCCTTTTAGCGGACTCGATCCCGTAAATGCAAATGTGATAAAGGATGAGATCTTTAATCTGGCAAAGAACGGCAGCACTATTATTTTCAGCACTCATCGCATGGAGCAGGTGGAAGAGATCTGTGATCACATCATGCTGATGAACAAGGGCCAGAAGTTGCTTGACAGTACGGTCTCAAATGCGAAGCAGCAGTTTAAGGAGAATGAATTCAGCATTGAGCTGAGAAATGACAGTCCTATACCAGCCACCACGGATTCTTACGAAGTGGTCACCAGTCGCGGTAACCGGTACAGAGTGAAAATTAAGGAAGGCCACAGCCCGAACGAAGTGCTTCAATACCTTATCGAGGCAAACATTCCCATTCAGTCGTTCAATGAAGTCCTTCCTTCCCTTAACGATATTTTTATTAAGCTCGTTGAGACGACACCCGCGAGCCGCCAATTCCAAAAGGTTCAATAACGCGACCAGCAATGAATAAGATATTACTCATTATAAAGCGAGAATACATTACCAGGATACGTAACAAAACGTTCATCCTCTCCACCATCCTCACGCCAATTGTCTTCATAGCCATCCTGGCCACAAGCTTCTATTTTTCGCATACGAACAGTGAGCAGTTGGAGATAGCTGTCTACGACGAAAGCGGCTTGTTTGCTCAGAGGCTAAAGAACAATAAGAATATTGAATACAAGGCAGTGCCAAGGCCGATTTACGATTCCTTTGTGATGAAGAGCCCTGTTGAAGCCTACAGCGGACTTCTTTATATCCCGGCCATAGATGTAGACAAGCCCACGGGCATAGTATATCTGTCCGAACAGCAGCTTGGCCTGTTCTCTCAGGCGCAGGTGGACGATGATCTTAACGAGGTGCTGGAGCGGGAGCGCATGGTGAGGGCCAACATAGATACCGCAAAGCTGTCGGCTATAAAGATCAACTCAATATCCGTAGACCAGAAGCTAATAAGCGACGACGAAGAGAATACTGCTGCCAATGCCGGAGTTTCCTCCGCAATAGGTTACATCTCCGGTCTGTTAATATACGTGATGATGTTTATTTACGGCACCATGGTAATGCGCGGCATTATGGAGGAGAAGGTGAGCAGGGTGGCCGAGGTCATGATTTCTTCAGTGAAGCCTTTTCAGCTGATGATGGGAAAGATCATAGGTATTGGTGCTGTGGGTTTAACACAGTTCGTCTTGTGGATCGTGCTGCTGGTTATCGGCACCACACTGTTTGGTACTGCTATGTCTCCGGGTGATATGCCTCAGTTGGCCAATATGCCCGAGCAGGCGCGTTCTGTCGAAGTAGCCGGGGCAATGCAAAAGGTAGTGGAACAGCTCAATTTCCCGCTGCTCATAGGGGCCTTTCTTTTCTACTTCATCTTTGGTTACCTGTTCTATGCTGCACTTTTCGCTGCTGTAGGTAGTGCTGTAAATGAGGATCCGCAGGATGCCCAGGCCATGATGTTTCCGATCACGATACCTATCATCTTTTCTATTATCGCGATGACAAGTGCTATAGGCAACCCAACAGGCTCACTGGCTGTCTGGTGCAGCATCATCCCCTTTACTTCGCCTATCATCATGATGGCCCGCCTTCCCTTTGGCTTAGGTACAGTGGCATGGTGGGAACTGGCTTTGTCGGTAATCTGCCTGCTGGGAGGATTTCTGGCAACCACCTGGCTTAGCGCCAAGATCTACCGAATTGGTATCCTGATGTATGGTAAAAAAGCAAGCTGGAAAGAAATGATGCAGTGGGTGGCGAGGAAAGATTAGAGCGACATTATTCAGGATCACCAATGATCTCCACAACTCTGCCTATCTGTCCGTCTTCAAGTCTCACTTTGATGCCCCTCGAATGGTAAGGCGCGCTTGTCAGCAGGTCTTTCACTATGCCGATGGTCGTCTTGCCCGAGCGCTGGTCTTTTTTCAGGATGATGGCTACTTCCAGGCCCGGATAGATGTCTTCCCTGTTATTTCCCCTCATTGATTAAGGCTGATTATCTCCTATTTCTCTTGAGCTCTTCTGCATATAACACATCCGCGCCCGTTTGGCTGTCCTCCAGTGTTTCCAGTATCACATCCCGAAGCTGCAGTTCTTTGTAATATGGAGCAAGGATGTCTTTAAAGTGGCCCTTCCGGTGTACACCCAACGCTACGATGGCATAGCCTTTAATACTTACGTCCCACCGCTCCAGGGCATCAATAATAATGCTGTCGACAGAAGGGCTCGGGTCAAATCTGGCCAGTGTTTGTAAAGCAAATACTTTTCCTTTAGGCCTTTTATCATTAAGCCGGGCGTATGCTGTTTTTACGATGCTAAGCGCATCCATCCCCAGGTACACCGGTATGAGTGAGCTTGTAGCAAAATCTTCATTGTCCACCAGGTAGTCAAATGCGATCGTTGTTTGTTTTGGCGCAAGCCGCATTACTGCATAGGCATTCAGTGTCTGCAGGAACTTGTTCGTTTCACTAGGCAGCCTTTCCTGAAGAAGCGCATTGAATTCCACATCCTTTAGTGCTGCAACCAATCTGTACGCAATTCCCTTTTGATATACATTAAATGAGTTCAACATTTTGCTGATGTTGGACGTGTACATCTGGTAGCTCTTGAACTCTGCGAATTCTGTACTCGCCTCCAGTGAATCGATGACATGGTAAAACCTCAGGAATTCTTTCTCGGAATAATTCCTGTCCATAGCATTCTTGAACTCCTTTTCTAATACATAAGGCACAGCCCTGCAGGAAATAGAGACAACGGAAAAGGCAATAAAGAAAATGAGTCGAAACATGTGGCAATCCTGGCAATCCCTCACAATACCATTGTCGCTAAAATAACAAAAAAAGCTACCTCTTCCGAGATAGCTTTATATAAATCTATTTACAATTACTAACCTTTAACAGCTCTTTGTACCAATTCAGCCGCTTCACTCAGCAGGATTGCAGATTGTACTTTCAGTCCACTTTCTTCAATCAGCTTCTTGGCTTCAGTAGCATTAGTTCCCTGGAGGCGCACAATGATCGGTATGTTGATATTGCCGAGCTTATTATAGGCTTCTATCACACCTGCAGCCACACGGTCGCAACGTACGATGCCGCCAAAGATATTAATGAGAATTGCTTTTACGTTTGGGTCTTTCAGGATAATGCGGAACCCTGCTTCTACAGTTTGAGCGTTAGCGCTGCCACCTACATCCAGGAAGTTTGCAGGCTCGCCACCGGCCAGCTTGATCATATCCATCGTAGCCATCGCCAGTCCTGCGCCGTTCACCATACAGCCCACATTTCCATCCAGCTTCACGTAGTTAAGGTTGTGCTCTCCTGCTTCCACTTCTGTGGGATCTTCTTCATGCTTATCCCTCAGGTCTGCAAGTTCCGGATGACGGATCAGTGCATTATCGTCCAGGTTCATCTTACAATCTACAGCTATGATCTTGTTGTCAGCGCTCTTGAACAGTGGGTTGATCTCAAGCATAGAGCAGTCAAGTCCAACGTAAGCATTGTAAAGATTGGTTACAAACTTCACCATGTTCTTAAAGGCTTCACCACTTAGTCCAAAGTTGAATGCTATCTTCCGCGCCTGGAAGCCCTGCAATGGCATGTTTGCATGTACCCACTCTTTATATATCTTGTCCGGAGTATTGTGTGCCACTTCTTCTATGTCCATGCCCCCCTCTGTCGAGTACATGATCACGTTCTGCTTCTTTGCGCGGTCTAGCAGAATAGACAGATAGAACTCCTGTCTCTCAGCTGGTCCGTCGTAATACATGTCCTGCGCCACGAGTATCTTGTGTACTACCTTACCGGTTTCACCCGTTTGTATAGTCACGAGCGTATTCCCGAGTATATTCTTGGCCACGGTTTCCACCTCCTCGGCACTCTTCACCACTTTCACACCATGTTGCTCAGGTACTTCCTTCATTGTGCCTTTACCACGGCCACCGGCATGTATCTGCGCCTTCACAACCGCGAACTTTGTACCGTTGTCCACAGCCATCTGCCTGTAAGCGTTTAGCGCCCCATCAACATTGTCAACTGCTATACCTCCTTGCGTTGGTACATTATATCTTTTAAGTAGTTCTTTTGCTTGGTATTCATGCAAATTCATGACTTCGAAAATTTGGGCGAAGATAGTTTATTAATGGGCAAAACTGCAATACGAACACAGCCTTAAGTACCTATATATTAGAGCATATATATCTTAGGAACGGGCCTAGTCATGCATTTTCGGCACGGGCAGGGTAGTGCCGCAGTGTTTATTGAGTTCTTCTATAAAATACCTGATAAGTGGTGGTGAGTGTATCTCCTCTTCCTGGTGCATAAAGAAGTAGCATTTCTCCAGCCCTTGCTTCATCCATTGCTTTATGCGCTGCACCCAGTTATCAATTCGTTGGTAATCGGTTTTATACAGTGCGTTGCCTACAAAGCGTATGAAGCACTCAGGTTTGGAAAGGTGCATATGCACATAATCCCTGTGGGCGGCAGAGTCTGTGATGATTGTTCCTCTTTTCTGCTTTCGCAGGAACGCGTATAGCGCTTTGTCATACCTCTCCTCGTACCACTCACTGTTCCGCAATTCAAGGAACAGGTCAATGTCTTTAGGGATGTGCTCTATAAATGTTTCCAGTGTCTCCAGGTTCTTTTTCCCGAACTGGGGGTGGGGCATCAGGAAGACCGGTCCTAGCTTCTCCTTAAACTCAGCCACAGCTTCCAGAAACGCATCCACTTCTTTCTCCGTGTTCTTAAGCCGCTTCCGGTGAGTAATGGTCTGAGTAAACTTCGGGCAAAAGATGAAGTCCGGAGCTGTCTGTTCTCTCCACTTCTTTACCTGGTCGGCCTTTGCGCTATAAAATGTTCCATTAAACTCAAGGGCATTAAAGAGGGTAGAGTAATAGTGCAGAAAGTCCTTCTCCTTTGTCCCTGGAGGATACAAACTACCAACCCAGTCCTTACGCCCCCACTTAGCGCACCCCACATAGAACTTGGTATTGTCCTTCCCTTTCTTCAGGACATCTTTATTCTCTTTCGGGTCCTTCGGAAGAGTGAAGTCGATATGATCAAGTTCTGCAGCATCAACCTTTCCAAATTCCATGGCTATCCGGATAAACCATTCAATTTAC
>CAMPJV010000170.1 GCA_946886975.1 uncultured Taibaiella sp.
GTTCAAGGGTGCCTATCAGATGATGAATGTCAGGCAGCTCAACGACGGGATAGACAGCATAAAGCGATACGAGAAGAAGATATATAAGAACGTCGCCAGCTACCTGAGTCCTTATCTGTCATTCGGCTTGGGCATCAAAGAACAAAATGAATTTGCGTCGAAGATAGCAGCTGTGAAGTATGTTGAGAAGTACGATTCAACCTTCCTGGAGGTGGTTCCTGATTCAGTAAGGGCCGAGGTGATCCAGGCAGCTGCAAGTAACATCAGGAACTCGAAAGGACTGCTGGACATCACTAGTTCTGACAAGCGGATTCAGAACGAGAACTACCTCAAGTTCAACATAGAATGGCACAGGAAGTTTACATTGTCGTTTGCCTGTGTGTTGTTGTTCCTCATAGGTGCTCCATTGGGGGCGATTATCCGTAAAGGCGGCCTTGGTATGCCGATGGTAATAGCGATCGCTTTCTTTATCGTCTTCCATATTATTTCTATTACAGGAGAGAAACTGGCAAAGACCGCATCTGTTGAGCCCTGGGTTGGCATGTGGATGGCCACTGCCATGTTGCTGCCAATAGCATTCTTTCTGATCAACGCCTCCAGAAAGGACTCACAGATCTTTACAAAGGAGTGGTACACCAGGAAGTGGAACAGGTTGAGAAAACTAATAGCAAACAGAAGAACTAATGACTGAGATACAGAAACATCCGTATTCATCTAACAACCCCTGGTTCTTAATTCCGTTTATTGCATGGGTTGTCCTGGGTGGCATTGCGCAGTTGTATTTCAGCGAGCGAAGCTTATTTGAGGTTGTGAATACAAATCACACCGCCTACCTGGATGCTATAATGGTTTATGTCACCAGGATGGGCGAGGGCATATTCGGCAGTGTGATCCTGCTGGTACTGCTCACGTTCAGAGGGTTCCGCAACTGGTGGTATTTCTCCGCGGCCTTCCTCTGTAATGTTATTCCTGCTTTGCTCACTCAGGCCATAAAAAGCTATGTGAACGCTCCACGCCCTCTAAACGTCTTTAAAGACGCGCCGTGGATACATGCATTACCTCATTGGGAGCGGCTTCTTGAGCGAAGCTTTCCATCGGGACACACTTGCGCGGGGTTCTCCCTCTTTTGCTTCCTCGCTTTCATTCTCACGCCAAAGTACAAATGGATCGGGCTGGTCTTCTTTGTCATCGCTATGGCAGTTGGCTACAGTCGAATATATTTAGCCGCCCATTTTTTTCTCGATGTATACGTCGGTAGTATTATTGGAGTCATTTTCACTATTTTAGTAGTGGCGATAATGCGCCGCTACCCTCACCATTTCTACCGGAAGCAACGAATACACCCTAAAGCGGAGTCATGAACGTACACAGCCTCGTACGCTATTCAGTGATCGTGCTTGTAGCAGGATTGCTTTTTCTTCCTTTCCTGGGGCATGTCCACCTCTTCGATTGGGATGAGATCAACTTTGCCGAGTGTGCCAGGGAAATGATCGTTTCCAGGGATTACCTTTTGGTTCAGATTGACTTTCAGCCGTTCTGGGAAAAGCCGCCCCTGTTCATTTGGATGCAGGCACTGTCCATGAAGGTGCTTGGGGTCAACGAGTATGCGGCCCGGTTTCCCAACGCCATTATGGGAATAGTAACTCTTGCTACTCTCTTTTACGTAGGGAAAAAGGTGGTAAGTGAGAGGATGGCTACCTGGTGGGTGATACTGTACGCGGCTTCCTGGTTGCCCCACTTCTATTTCAAATCCGGTATCATCGATCCTACATTCAATTATTTCATCTTCCTTGCGTTCTTTCAGGTTTACATGCTAAGGCAGGCGGCTGATCCCGTGAGGCATGCTTTGTGGGCCGGGCTCTTCCTGGGGCTTGCGGTCCTTACCAAGGGCCCCGTTGCTGCCCTGATCGCTTTGATCTCGTTTGTTGCTTACATAGTCATCAATAAGGGACTGTGGGGATATAAGCTCTGGCATTTCCTGATAATTGCGCTGACTGCACTGCTACCCTTCACCCTTTGGTTTGGTGCCGCTATCCTGAAGCATGGTTGGGAATATGGCAGCTGGTTCATGAATGAGTTTATTACCTATCAGGTACGATTATTCAGAACAGAGGATGCGGACCACGGCGGCCCCTTCTTTTACCACTTTATAGTTTTGCTCATTGGTTGCTTCCCTGCTTCAGTCTTCCTGTTTCAATTTTTCGGCAGGAGAACCGCAGAGCCTGAGCCGTCACGAAGCTTTACCAAATGGATGTGGATCTTGTTTTGGGTTACGCTCATCCTCTTCTCTATTGTAAATACCAAAATAGTTCACTACTCTTCTTTGTGCTACTTCCCGCTCAGTTATCTCGCTGCTCTAAAGCTGGATGAGATTGCTGCTGGAGAAATAAAGATAAAGAGATGGATAAAAGGAGTCCTGCTGGGCATTGGGGTTATCTGGTCCGTCTTACTCATAGCGCTTCCTCTTGCAGGTATCTATAAGGACAAGCTGATCCCGTACATCGATGACCCTTTCGCAGTGGCAAATCTGAATGCGCCGGTCCAGTGGAGCATGCTGGAATCATTATGGGGTGTATTGTATCTGCTCGGTATCATCGCCGCAATTATCCTGATGAGGAAGAGCTTTACCAGGGGAATGCTGACGCTTGCTATTGTTCAGATTATCGTCATCCAGGTCACAGTTCTCCATTTCACACCCAAGATTGAGGCATATACCCAGCGTGCCGCTATCCGATATTTCAAGAGCTTCCAGGACCAGGACGTCTACGTTCAGGTCATTGGCTACAAGAGCTTTGCTCATTTGTTCTATAGCAGGAAACAACCCTCAGAGAATAAGAATTACCACAACGAGCGTTGGCTATTATCTGGACCTGTAGACAAGCCCACCTACTTCATCTGCAAGATCACGGAAGCTGAGAAAATCAGGAAGCTGCCACAACTGCAGGAACTGGGCCAGCGTAATGGCTTCGTCTTCTTTAAGCGAAGGTAGAAGCGTTTTTCATCATAAGCTGCATAAGAATGCCATAGTGTCCACTCCGTCCGCATATTCGCCTAATGAAGGTTGCTGTGCGGTGCCGAAAGGAGTAAAGCCTCTTCCTACAATGGTCTGTATATCCTTTCCTTCCTGAAGCTGGTGCACTAACTGCTGGAGGTCCGTATAATAACGGTAATGCAATACACTTACTGCTGAGAAAGGCAGCTCATTTTCCACCATCAATATAGACTCGTTTGTCATGTACGGAACACGGTTCAGCAGATAGATGGCAAGGTAGTAGTCGTAATTATTCTTATACTTGTTGTGGTGAATACGGCTTTCATAGCCTTTGAACACCTCAAGCATACGCCCAAAGTCATATCCTTCAGGTACGCAAACTTGTGTCACATTCCTGCATCCCAGTCCATAATAGGTGAAAACGTCTTTGCCTAAGGCAGCAAGTTCCTCTTCTGTTTCATCTCCTTCCAGGATGGCTACCGATGTCCTGTTCCTGCGAATGATGTGGGGATACTTACCAAAGTACTGCTCGAAGTAACGGGCTGTATTATTGCTGCCGGTGGCTATGTATGCTTCGCAGTTCTTAAGCTGCTCTGCAATGTGTATGCTTTTTGCAGCCTCTGGTTCCCACTCCGCAATTTTATTGATGAGGTGCTTTAGCAGCACTTCATCTTTAGATGATAACTTCAAATAGAGGTCATGGCCGGCCATGAAGCCGCACAGGAAATCATGAAACCCTACAAGCGGTATATTCCCCGCCATCACGATTCCTACCCTTCTTGGTGTGGTTGGCAGGTTATACTCCTTCAGCCACTCTTGTATCTTATCTTTATCTAATAGTTCATTTACAATATTCGTAACGGCTATAGTTATATGCTCCGCGGTAAACCACGGATTCGCATTAGTGGCTCGTATTTGTGTTTCCACCCATTCCTCACTTTCAGACATCATATATTTTCCAAGCCTTACCAGCAGATCCGTTCTTTTTTCCGGGGACACCATGCACTTTCAAAATTTGTGTTTGCGAAATTGTAACTTTGTCACCACATAACCCAAAAAACAGGGCTTAATATGGCAATTAAGATAACAGACGAATGTATAAACTGTGGGGCATGCGAGCCGGAGTGTCCTAATAATGCGATCTATGAAGGTGGGGTAGAGTGGGCTATTGCTGACGGTACTTCCGTAAAGGGCTCCTATCCTTTGATGGATGGTACATTAACTGATGCGGATGAAAGGCACAGTCCGCGAGCTGTGGATACATATTACATCACTCCCGAGAAGTGCACGGAGTGCCAGGGCTTTCACGAAGAACCCCAGTGTGCTGCAGTGTGCCCGGTAGATTGTTGTGTGCCGGATGAGATGTACAGAGAGACAGTCGAAGAGCTGCTTGCAAAGAAAGACAAGCTCCATCTATAAAATAAAAAAGCTGTTCTTTCAAACAGCTTTTTTTCTATGCTCAATAGCTTAGCTACTCTTTTTATTTAGCGGCAGTATTGATCTTCTTCCAGCCGGCACCCAGCTTAGGAGCTTCATTTTTATCCGTCCTGCCAATCACGTCATCCACTTCGTTCGCCAGAGATTTCAAGAACAATGGCCCAAAATGCGCATTGTTTACCTGTTTGGTCTTATTGCCGTACTTAAAGGTGTAGTTGAGGCCAGGCAGGTCAGCGATTCTGAGTTCATACGAATCCTTCAGTGTATCTACCCTGTATTCCTTGACCCTGCTAAGCAGTGCCTGCGCCTGACCAGCGCCAATGTTCTTCTCATATACTCCGGTGTCCGGAACAAACAGGCTGCCGGTATACCTCACCAGCCCGTTCCTATAGACTTCCACGGTGTAGCTCGGGCACTTACCAAAACAGGACGAGCGTAACATCTTCATATAGTCCACATCCGCTGTTGTGGTTGCATTCTTCGGTCCGGCGCATGCACTGAATACCAAAAGCAACATGATGAATATTCCTGGAAGGTTCTTTCTCATTGTTTTATTTTTGCAGCCCCAAAGATAATGGGTGCTTTCAAAGTAAGATTGCAAATATGCTGCCAAATAAAGACTACTCGGAAGAGTTTTACCAGATAGCCCTCACTTTTGTACCCGAAGTTGGCCCTAAGACAGCTCGTGCGTTGCTCTCCAGGTACTCTTCAGCCGAGGCCATTTTCAGAGCTAAAGCCCGGGAACTCGTCACCGTCGATGGCATGGGCGAATACAAGGCCAAAATGTTTAAGGGGAAACAGATCTACGTCGAGGCTGAAAAGGAGCTGGAGTATTGTCTGAAGAATGACATCCGCCCCCTGTTCATGACCAATCCTTCCTATCCCAAGCGTTTCATGAATTGTGACGATGCGCCCGTTCTTCTGTATTACAAAGGCCATGCGGAGCTAAACGCCTCCAAAGTAATTGCTGTTATAGGCACCAGGAAGCATACTGACTATGGTCAGCGAGCTACGGAAGATCTGGTTGAAGGTTTGCAGGGACTTGAAGATGTGATCGTTGTGAGCGGCCTAGCCCTGGGCATTGACACGGTAGCGCATAGGAGTTGTCTTAAACATGGCATACCCACAGTTGGTGTCGTGGGTCATGGGCTTGATATAGTTTATCCCTCTTCCAATAGACAACTTGCTAACGACATGTTGCAGCACGGTGGCCTGCTCACTGAGTTCCCCTCCGGCACAGCCCTGGACAGAAGTAACTTCCCCGTCAGGAATAGGGTAGTAGCTGGCATGAGCGACATCACCATTCTTGTAGAAAGTGACATCAAAGGTGGCGGCATGATTACAGCATATGTAGCGCACAGTTACAACCGCGAGGTAGCTGCCTTTCCCGGTCGTGTCTATGATAGCAAATCCGGTGGACCAAATCACCTGATCAGGAAGAACATCGCTGCGATGATCACTAACGCCGACGATCTCCTCGACCTGATGAACTGGGGCCGGCACGAAGGCCAGAAGGCAGTACAGAAGCAGCTATTCTTTGATCTCTCGCCCGAAGAACAGCAATTAGTAGATCTGCTGAAAGAGAAAGATGCCATCCACTCCGACGAGCTCCTCCACCAGAC
>CAMPJV010000171.1 GCA_946886975.1 uncultured Taibaiella sp.
TAACTAATACGCCCAATGGAGTGATTAGGGACTTCGATGGAGAGCGCTTTAAAATGACAAGGTGGAAATTGGATTGATTATCAATCGTTTGCAAAGCCCCCATAAAAAAACTTAATAATTTTCTTGGCTACTTCGTTCCCTGCCTTTACCTTTGCAGTCCTTAATTTTTATCCACAATCTGTTGTTCCTCACTCAGCTAAATGTGGATTCCGTCTAAATAAGGGCAAAAAACATTAAATAGGAAATGAGACACCTTAGTTTTAAAACACAGTCGGCTAACGAAAAGATCGTAAAGCGCGATTGGTATGTGGTAGATGCTACCAACCAAACACTGGGTCGTATGACTTCAAAGATTGCTACCGTGCTTCGCGGAAAGCATAAAGCTTACTATACTCCTCACTTCGATTGTGGTGATTATGTAGTGGTAATTAACTCTGGAAAGGTTGTACTGACAGGAAATAAGCTTGAAGACAAGGAATACCTGACTTACTCAGGCTATCCGGGAGGCCAGAAGGCTGAAACTGCCAAGCAATTGCTTAATCGCCGCCCTACAGTAGTAGTAGAGCGTGCAGTAAAGGGCATGTTGCCTAAGAATCGCCTGGGTCGTGCCATGTACAAGAAGTTGTTTGTTTATGAGGGCGCTGAGCACCCACACAAGGCACAACAGCCAAAAGAATTCAACTTTTAATCAACATCTTTAATTCCAATACATAAATGGAAAAGCAAAAAAACGCTGTTGGTCGCCGTAAAGAAGCCGTTGCTCGTGTTTATATGAGTAAGGGTACCGGCAACATCACAGTAAATGGTAAAGAGTACAAAAACTACTTCCCGCTGATGTACCTGCAAAACCAGGTAGAGCTTCCTTTAAAGACTTTAGATTCTTTAAGTGCTTTCGATGTGGTGGTGAATGTGCAGGGTGGCGGACCAAAAGGTCAGGCAGAGGCTATTAAGCTCGGTATTGCACGTACACTTTGTGAGATCAATCCTGAAAACCGTCCTGCTTTGAAGAAAGAAGGACTAATGACTCGTGATCCTCGTTCTGTTGAGCGTAAGAAGTTCGGTAAGCGTAAAGCCCGTCGTAGCTTCCAGTTCTCTAAACGTTAATCGCTGGCTAGTACTCTTTATTTTAACCAACAAGAAAAAATTACAATGGAAGAAAATAAAAGCTTACACCAGCAGTTACTTGAAGCTGGTGTGCACTTCGGTCACCTGAAGAAAAAATGGAACCCAAAGATGCTTCCTTACATCTTTGCTGAGAAGAATGGTATCCACATAATAGACCTGAACAAAACAATTGATGGTCTTGAGGAAGCGGCTGCAGCATTGAAATCAATCGCGAAAAGCGGTAAGAAGATCATGTTCGTAGCTACTAAGAAGCAAGCTAAAGAAATAGTTTCTGAAGCTGCTGCTAAGGTCAACATGCCTTTCGTTACAGAGCGTTGGTTAGGTGGTATGCTTACCAACTTCCAGACTATCCGGAAGAGCGTTAAGAAGATGCAGAGCATCGAGAAAATGCTTCAGGACGGTACAATGGACAGCGTTACTAAGAAAGAGCGCCTTACATTGACTCGTAGCAAGGAGAAGATGGAAAAAGTACTTGGTGGTATCTCTAACATGAGCCGTACGCCCGTTGCTTTATTCATCGTAGACATCAGCCATGAGCACATCGCTCTTGCAGAAGCTAAGCGTCTTGGTATCTCTACTATAGCAATGGTAGATACTAACAGCGATCCTTCTAAGGTTGATTTCGCTATCCCGGCTAACGATGATGCTACTAAATCAATCGCTATCATTACTCAATACCTTACTGCCGCAATTATGGAGGGTCTCCAGGAGCGTAGTGAAGTAAAAGAGGAAGAAACTGCTGAAGAGGCTGCCGACAGAGTTCGTGGTCTTGACATGGAGGAAGAAGGCGATAAGGAAAGAGGTGAGCGTCGTGGTCGTGGTGCCGGAGCGGGTGCTGGTCGCCAGGGTGGCGCTGGTGCTGGTCGTGGCGGTGCTGGCGGCGGTGCAAACCGTGGCGGCGGAGCAGGTGGTAGCAGACCGGGTGGTGGCGGAAGCCGTCCAGGCGGTGGAGCTGGAAGACCTGCTGTAAAGCGTCCCTAGTCTTAATATTAACATACTTCAGATAGTCTTTAAAGCCCCTTTCGTTTGGGGCTTTAAACATAAAATGCGAATTTCGCACCCAATTTCAAAATTCATTAAACACTAAAGAAATATACAATGAGCGCAACAATATCTGCAGCAGAAATCAATAAGCTGCGTCAGCAAACAGGTGCGGGAATGATGGATTGCCGCAAAGCTCTTACCGAGACTGGAGGAGATTTTGAGGGTGCTATTGACTGGCTCCGCAAGCAGGGCCAAAAGGTAGCCGCTAAGCGTAGCGATCGTGAGGCAAAAGAGGGCGTAGTTATCGCAAAGACTACCGCTGACAACAAAACCGGCTTTATCGTTTGTGTAAGCTGCGAAACTGACTTCGTTTCCAAGAACGCTGATTTCGTTGCCTTTACTCAGAGCATTGCAGATGCGGCGGTTAGCAACAATGTAAAATCTATAGAGGAGCTGAACGAGGTGTCTATCAACGGTGCTAAGGTTTCCGATCTGGTGAATGATAAACTTGCTGCCATTGGCGAAAAAATAGGTGTTGTAGCTCTGGAGAGAGTAGAAGCTCAATATGTCTCTGCCTACATCCACGGTGCTAACCGTATTGGTGTACTGGTAGGTATGAACAAAGAAGCTGCTGAAGTAGGTAAAGACGTTGCTATGCAGATAGCAGCCATGAATCCGGTAGCCCTTGATGCTAATAGTGTTGCTCCTAATGTAATTGAAAGGGAAAGAGCTATCGTTATGGAAACTATGCAGGCAGATCCTAAGATGGCAGGTAAGCCCCAGGATATGGTTGCCAAGATAGCTGAGGGCAAATTGAACTCCTTCTTCAAGGAAAACACCTTACTTGCTCAGCCTTTCGTTAAGGATCCTTCTAAATCAGTAAGCGACTACCTCAAGTCGGCTGGTGATGTCACCCTCACCGAGTTCAAAAGAGTAGCAATAGGATAGTTTATCTTAATTTGTATAAGGCCGCCCGCTGGTTTCAACACCAGCGGGCTTTTTCTTTCTCTACCATAGATACCTTTTGTAGCCTTTTACTTATTCACAAAGTCATATATCTGCGGGTCCATACTCAGCGCTCCTCGGTCCTGAATCTGGCTCGCTCAGGTGCGGCTTGTCAGCTCCAGCTTCATAGCCATCCACAGTTTGTCGCCTGTATTCCACCATGTATGCCCTAAGCTCCAGCCTGTCTCCCTCACTGAGATCTGAGTTCTCTGCAGTTCTGTTTTCCAACTCTGTCAATGCTGCGTTGAGATCTTCAGGCCTGCTTTCCTCAAGCCTTTTAGCCTCCTGCAGGTATTGCCTGTATATCTCCTTTATGTCTGTCATACCTTGTATTCATCTATCGCTCATAAAAACGAAGCCATCAGTCATGCAATTTCGTCGCTCTAACATTACGATACTATGCTCGGCCGATTGCATACCATTAATGGATTCCCAGATTGGTTCCTTCAGGAGTATATTTTGCTTTCCCAGGCAATCAAAAAGGCCGTAACTTCATGTTTCCCAGCATTTAAGGCGTGATGACGAATTTCAACGAAGAGGCTTTCCTGCAGCGATACAATAAATTAAACACCCATCAGAAGGAGGCAGTTGACACCATCGAAGGCCCGGTAATGGTTATAGCCGGCCCGGGCACTGGTAAGACAGAAGTCCTGGCAATGCGTATTGCCAACCTGCTGAGGAGCGACGCCCAGGTAAAGCCTTACGAGATACTTTGCCTCACGTTCACAGACGAAGCCACAGTAGCCATGCGGCGCCGGCTCATCCAGATCATAGGCGAGGATGCCCATCGGGTTCATATATACACTTTCCATTCTTTTTGCAATAATATCATCCTGAAAAACCCAACGTATTTCGGGTTGAGGGAACTGATGCCCATCTCTGACCTGGAACGGATGGACCTTCTATACACCCTGATAGAAGGGCTGCCTTCAGGCAATGTCCTGAGAAGACTTAAGGGAGACCTTTTTTATGACGCCAAGAACCTGCGCGAGCTCTTCGACCTGATGAAGTCGGAACATTGGTCTCCGGAATACGTAGATGAGGCGATAACAGCCTACCTGGAGGGTCTGCCTGAGCGGGACCAATATATCTACAAACGGGCCAATGCCAAGCAGGGCATTAAGGTAGGGGACCCCAAGCTAGGCGATATCAAAAAGGAAACAGAGCGAATGGAGCGCACCCGCGCTGCAGCTTTGCTGTTTCCAGAATACCAGCGCCGGATGACTGCACTAGGCCGATACGACTTCAGCGACATGATCCTTTGGGTCATTAAGGCATTCAGAGAGAAGCCCGAGTTCCTACAGCAGCAGCAGGAGCGGTTTCAGTATATCCTGGTAGACGAGTTCCAGGATACCAGCGGTGCCCAGAGCGAGCTCCTTACCCAGCTTGCCGACTACTGGGACTCACCAAATCTGTTCATCGTAGGCGATGATGACCAATCTATATTCGAATTCCAGGGCGCTCGACTCCAGAACATTATAGACTTCTATGAGAAGTTCAAGCGGGATATCAAGGTCATCGTCCTGAAGGAAAACTACCGCTCCTCACAGCACATCCTTGATAGGTCCACTGCCACAATAGAATACAACAAGCAAAGACTCATCTACCAGCTCAAGCATCTAAAGCTCGATAAGAAGATAGTTGCCTCCGGTGAACGCTATAAGACTGAAGTGACTAATCCTCCGGCCTTTGTTTCCTATTTCAATCAGCTGCATGAAGAGGCCCATATAGTAAATCAAATCGAAGAGATACAAAAGTCTGGACTACCCCTAAATAACGTAGCTGTCCTGTATGCTCAGCACAAGCAGGCAGAGAACATCATAACACTGCTGGAAAAGAAGAATATTCCTTACTGGGTAAAGCGTCCGGTAAACGTACTGGAACTGCCGATGGTAAGGCAGCTTATCAATGTGCTTACCTATCTCAAAAAGGAAAGCACTACATCGTTCAGTGGTGAGGAATTACTCTTCCAGCTAATGCACACAGGCTTTTTTGGCATCACCCCCATAGACGTTGCAAGCCTTAGCATATACCTGCAGCAAAAAGATGCTAAGTATAAGCAGTGGCGATATCTGGTACAGGATGCCCTCCTGCTAGAGACACATGGGCTGAATAATCCCGGCCCGCTACACCGGCTGGGACAGAACCTGGAGAAATGGATTCAGGAGATGAATACACTCACCCTCCCTATGCTTATGGAGAATATCCTCTATGATGGCGGGATTGTAGCCCACATACTAAAGAGCAACAACCAGGCCTGGGAGATGCAGGTACTGAATACCTTCTTCGATTTCATCAAGGAGGAATGCCGCAAGCAGCCAAGGCTCACTGTCGCAGGTCTGCTATCCATGATAGAGCGGATGGAGAAGGAAAATATTCCGGTTCCTGTGCTAAAGGTTGTGAGGCAGGAAAACGGCGTTCGGTTCTACACTGCCTTCAGCGCCAAAGGCCATGAGTTCGAGCATGTCTTCCTTATCGGTGCCACCAAGAACTTCTGGGAGAAGAAGTCCGGGGGTAATAGAGGCTTTAGCCTCCCTGACACCTTGACGAGAACTCTTCCTTCCGGCGAAGAAAATCAGAATAATGAAGAAGTAGCCAGAAGGCTATTCTACGTGGCGATGACAAGGGCCAAGAAGCACCTGCATATTTCCTTCGCCAAGAAGCAGAACGATGAAAAAGAGCTGGAGGCAAGTGCCTTTGTAGATGCTATTTGTCCCCTTCCGGAAAGGGTGGACCATTCCCTGGACAACGAGAGCGTAGTTCAGCACCTTGCTACCTCTTGCCGCCCAACCGCAGAAGTGCAGGTTGACCTCGTAAAAAAGGAGCTGATAGAAAAGCGCCTTGAGCAGTTCGCCCTTAGCGTGTCTGCCATGAACCGGTATCTCGACTGTCCCTTATCCTTCTATTA
>CAMPJV010000172.1 GCA_946886975.1 uncultured Taibaiella sp.
ACATTAAGGCCTAGATATACTCCTTACCAGATGGATTCCATGGAGAGAAAGTCTACCTATAGTCGGGCGCTTGCTAGAGAGAAGGGGGGTAGCATTATGTCTCCTGTTACTTTTATAGCTGAGAAGCTGAGTAGGCAGAGCAAGCAGGTTTTCCGCTTTCAAAAAAGCTTCAACTACTGGGAGGAGGTAAAGTTCATCGAGTCGCGCTATTCGCCGGAACTGGTCCATGCCCTTACAGGCCTTTCGGGAGACACCTTAGCTGTATTCATGAATAGTAATCCGATGCCGGGGGATTTTGCGAGAGCGGCCTCAGACCTGGAGATCAAAATATGGATCAGGGAGCAGTTCAAAACCTGGCAGTCAGGCAATATCCCGGTTTTTGACCACTCATCTCCGAGCCCTGGAAGCGGTACCGGGACATTGAAAGATACCACGAATAGAGGTCGGTAAGCAAATTAGGAAGAACCTATGATTTTCCGTTAACTTAGATTATGATCCAGCAATGGCAGGAAGGTATAGTAACGAGGATAGAGCAGGCAACACCCAACACCCGTCGCTATTGGATCGAACTGACTCAAACACCCGCCTTTCATTTTAAAGCAGGCCAGTTTGTCACACTGGATCTTCCTATTCATGAGCAACGGAACAGGCGCTGGAGAAGTTACAGCATCGCATCCATGCCGGACGGAAGCAATGTAATAGAGCTACTAATCGTTTACCTCGAGGGCGGGGCCGGTACCAATTATTTTTTTAATGTGGTATCGGAGGGAACTAGATTAACCCTTCGCGGCCCTCATGGCATTTTTACACTTCCCGAACAAATGAATAAGGATCTATACCTCATTTGCACAGGAACTGGGATCGCCCCGTTTCGAAGTATGGCTCACTACATACGTAGGCATAATGTGCCCCATAAGGATATACACCTTATCTATGGTTGCCGTACGAAAGCTGATTTGCTCTATGCGGACGAGATGAGAGAATTGGAACTGGAGTTGCCCGGGTTCAGGTATCATCCGACACTTTCACGAGAGTCATGGGGCGGCTACCGTGGATATGTTCATCCCATTTATGAGGAGTTGTGCTGCGATAGGCCTCCTGCTCAGTTTATGCTCTGCGGGTGGAAGAATATGGTCGATGAAGCAAAACAAAGGATCTTAGCGCTGGGATATGATAAAAGGGATATTCATCTTGAACTGTATGGATAGACCGTCTCCAAGGCCCTGGAGCATTGATCCTAAGTCACCTTCTTAAATCTTATCTATCAGCCATATACGGCTCATCAGCTTGCGAAGACTGGCATGCTCTTTTTATTGTAATCCTACTGAAAACATCACATTATGAATCCCAGTAAAAGAGTGCTGATCGTATCGAACCGGTTGCCAATAAAGATCAGCAATCATGAGGGAGAAATCAGTTATCATACAAGTGAAGGAGGGCTTGCCACCGGCCTCGGAAGTATATATAAGCAAGGCGATAACCAATGGATTGGGTGGCCCGGAGCAGATGTGAAGAATAGTGAAAAGCAAAGCATCACAGACAAGCTTACTGAACAGAACCTTTGTCCTGTTTTCCTTACACAGCAGGAAATTAACGATTATTATGAAGGGTTTTCCAACGGAACGCTGTGGCCGCTGTTCCATTATTTCCCCACCTACACTGAATACAACCCGCAGTATTGGGAATCTTACAAGCAGGTAAATCAAAAGTTCGCTGATGCAATCATTCAGAATGCTGGAAAAGATGATATCATCTGGATACATGATTATCAGCTCATGTTGGTCCCACAGCTTGTACGGAAGGAAATCCCAGACGTAAGCATAGGATTTTTCCAACATATACCCTTCCCTTCCTATGAGGTATTTCGACTTATTCCCTGGCGGCAGGAGCTTCTGAATGGTTTACTTGGCGCGGATGTAATTGGCTTTCATACATATGACGATGTACGCCACTTTATTAGCGCTGTTAACCGGATTAATGGTGTCAACAATATTGCTAATGAACTTAGGGTGGATAGCCGTTCAGTGACGGTTGACGCTTTTCCCATCAGTATCGATTATAAAAAGTATCGTTCACTGGCGGAAGACCCTAATACCAGGAGGAATGAAAGAAAGCTTCGTCAGCTGATCAATCACAACAGACTGATTATATCTATTGACAGGCTGGATTATAGTAAGGGAATCATTCATAGACTCCAGGCCTACCAGCTTTTCCTTGAAAATCATCCGGAACTAAGAGGGAAGATTACCCTCATTCAGCTTGTTGTCCCGTCACGCGATACTGTGCCAAAATACAAGGAGCTGAAGGAGGAAATGAACAGGATGGTGAGTGAGATAAACGGACGTTTTTCAACTCTTGGTTGGCAGCCTATTCAGCACTTCTACAGGTCTTTCCCAATTCACTTGCTTTCTGCCTTGTATAAGGCCGCCGATGTGGCGCTCGTTACCCCTATGCGTGACGGCATGAACCTGGTTTCTAAGGAATATATCGCGAGCAAGACCGATCAGAAGGGTGTTCTTATTTTAAGCGAGATGGCAGGTGCGGCGAGAGAACTTGCTGAAGCTATCATTGTAAATCCTAATGACGTATGGGATTTTTCAGAGAAGATATACCAGGCACTTAACATGAGTGAAGATGAACAAAGAAGGCGGATGTCTGCAATGCAACATACCGTGTCCAAGTTCGATATTTTTACCTGGGTGAAAAATTTCATGGACAAACTGGATGAGGTGAAGGCACAGCAGCAGGCGCTGCATACCCGCAATATTAATCCTTCAATTAGACAGAAAATAGCTATTCGTTATTTCTACGGCCAGAAGCGAATAATCTTTCTCGACTATGACGGCACACTGGTCCCTTTCCAGAAGAATGTAATGGCTGCCGTCCCCGATGCAGAATTACTGCAAATCCTCCAGGGCCTTTGTGACGATCCGCATAATAAGGTTGTGCTCACAAGCGGTCGTGACTATGAAACACTTGACAAGTGGTTAGGGCATTTGCCTTTAGACATTATTGCAGAACATGGTGCGTGGTATAAGGATCATGGAAAGTTCTGGAGAAGCAAGAAGGATTTGAACAGCGACTGGAAGGGTGAAATACTCAATGTAATGAATCAGTTTGCAAGGCGAACGCCTGGTGCTTCGATCGAAGAAAAGAGTTATTCCCTTGCGTGGCACTTCCGGAAGGTAGAGGACGGCTTGGGCAGCCTGAGGGCACACGAGTTGATGTCTGACATAAAGCACTTTGTCTCAGACAGAGGCTTACAGATGCTGCAAGGAGATAAAGTAATAGAGGTGAAAAGCATCTCCATCAATAAAGGACGTGCAGCAAAGCGTTGGCTGGAAAAAGAAGATTACGACTTCATAATGGCAATAGGGGACGACTTTACAGATGAAGATACATTTAAGGCAATGCCTGAGGACGCGATTACCATTAAGGTTGGTAGCAATCTTTCCGCTGCAACTTATTATCTGAGCTCACACGAAGAAGTAAGAACACTTTTAACTGAAATGGTCAATTCGACTTCCATTATCGAGCACGAACATGAGATGTTAAAGGAAGCGAGCTAATGGCTCACTTGTGTTCTTTCGTGGTTGATAAAGCCTGGATAATCTAATTTCTTAGCTATTCTGTAAGCAGCATTCATCAGTCCCACATGGCTGTAGGCCTGGGGAAAGTTCCCCCATTGACTGCCGTCGGAAGCATCCACATCCTCGCTCAACAATCCTAAGTGATTTGTGAACTTCAGAAGACTATTAAAGTTTTCTATCGCTTCGTCAATTCTTCCTACTGAGGCGAGTGCTTCCACATACCAGAATGCCGTGATCAGAAATGTAGTCTTAGGTTTCCCGAAGTCATCCTCGACTATATATCTGTAGAACAGGCCATGATCCGCTTTTAGCTCTTTCTCAAGGGCTGTCAGGTGGTTACGCGCCCGGTCAGAATTAGGGTCAAGGTAGTGCATCAGGATAAGCTGCAGCGTACTTGCATCTAGTGCTTTAACCCCCTCCGCCATAGTATACACCTGTCTTTCGGGATCATAACATGCTTCAATACGGGCCGCAGCCTTTTCCATCAGTCCTTCTGCTCTTGACTGTAGTTGTTTGTCGCCTATGTGTCTCGCCATCTTGGTGGCTGCTTTACATCCTGCCCACTGGAACAGGTTGGTGTAGCAATGGTGGTGCGCCATGGTACGGAACTCCCATATTCCGGCATCCGCTTCATCAATCGTCGATTCTATAGCAGACAAAATATCATTGATCCACCTTGAGGAATCTTGCCGCTCTTCAAAAATAAAACGCCTGTCTGTATAGAGTGGCAATAATGAAAGCATCACTTGTCCATACGTATCATTCTGGATATGCTCTACTGCCTGGTTGCCAACTCTCACTGGCTTATTGCCTCTATATCCTTCAAGGTCCATTATTCGCTCCTTAAAGTCTGCACTTCCGGTAATGGTATACAGCGGATTGTACCTTCCTCCTTCACGAGTGGAAAGATTTGCTATAAAGTGAAAGTATTGTTCTGCCTCTTCAAAGTGACCAATATTGTTGAAGGCATTTAAAATATAGTATGCATCTCTTAGCCAGCAGTACCTATAATCCCAGCAGCGTCCGCTTCCATCGTATTCCGGCAGACTTGTTGTGCTTGCGGCTATTATCGCTCCTGTATCTTCGTATTGGTGAATCTTCAGCGCAAGTGAAGACCGGATCACTTGCTGCTGGTACATATTGCCGATCCCGGTGTTCTTTATCCACCCCCTCCAGTAGGCTATAGTCCTCATCAGGAAATCCTCCGAGGTGTTTATCAGCGGTGCCTCAAGTGGAACACCATAAGTAAGGACCAGGTATTTTGGTTCGTTCAATACAAAGGGCTGTCGATCTATCAGGTAATTGAGAGACATGTTGGTAGTCAGGCGTAGTGGTCTGTCCAGCCCAACAAAGTCTATATGGTTACTTCCTTGCATTGCGGTTAGTTCCTGCGCACCATAGTCCGCCACAGGCCTGCAGGTCACCTTGATTTTTGGATGCCCTTCAATCGGCTCGATCTTTCTGATGAGCATCAATGGCCGGAAGTATCTGTCGTATAGACGAAACCTTGGGGCAAAATCCGTGATCTTGTACTTGCCATGAGAAGTTTCTACTTCTGTTACCAGGACGTTGGTGTTTTCTATATATCGTTGCTTGGTATCAAATGTTCCTTCCGGCAGAATGGAAAACTCCCCGCCCTTCTGCTTGTCAAGTAAGCTCCCGAAAATAAAGCCGCTGTCAAAGCGTGGCCAGCACAGCCATGATATATTTGTGTCTTTATTTACATGTGCGAGAAAGGCGCAGTTGCCTATTATCCCGGATTCATAGATATGACGCATGTGTTGAACTTGGATAATTATATACTTAAAAAAAGTGCCAGTTTAATAAATAACGAATAGCTGCATTTATAGGATCTCTAATAACCAGCAGCTATAGTGGTGCAGGAAGTTATTAACTAGGAGAACTGTCTTAAGGTCCTCTGGTTGTTTATTCAGGAACACGAAATCCGGCAAACCATCCTCCATCCCCGAACAAAGAATGCCTAACCCAAACGAGCTGGCTACAGGATACTCCCCGGATAGGTGCTTAAATGCCGCCTGACTGTTCTCTTTAAACAAGATTTGACTAAGGGTCTCATAAAAAGGTGCACTCCTGTTATCGCCATTTAGTCCCAGCAGCACAAGGTCAATTCCAGAGGTGTTTAGCTCGTTTCTATCAACAAAGCTCTGTACGTTTCTAATTGCTGCCTCTGCACTTCTGTTTTGAAACGTTGCAATGTCTTTAATCAGGATTTTGGCACCTGCAGGCTTGTTGCTTACCAGGAAGAAGCCAGCGCCTTCTCCCGCAATGCTGCCATTGGAAAGGCCGTTAATTATACTTTCAGGTGTTGACGATTCATTTCGGTAAACACCTAGCTGCTTAAATACATCCGTGCTTGATTCCGTAAGCTCCTCAATGCCCCCTACAAGAATATTTTCATCTTC
>CAMPJV010000173.1 GCA_946886975.1 uncultured Taibaiella sp.
TACATATCCTCCAGGTTTACATATTCCAGCAGACCCTTGTTCTCCCAGTGCTGAAGCCCTTCTGCAGGTATGTTCACGTCATCCTTTATCATTCCTTCCACTTCGGCAATGATTTTTGGGCTCGATGGTCCGCCATGAGCTCCTTTCAATTTAAAGCCATTGTAAGACGGGGGATTGTGCGAAGCAGTGATTACCACACCCTGTTGCGCCTTCATCTGCAGCACTCCAAAGGATATCATCGGTGTACTTACGAAACCTTTTGCCAGTATGACCTTCACGCCGTTTGCGCAAAGTACTTTTGTCACAACATCAGTAAAAAGCTCACCACCAAATCGACAGTCATGTCCTACTACCACAGAGGCATTCTTTCCATTATTGTTCAGCCAGTCGGCCAGTGCCTGGGCAACACGGGCTACATTATAAACTGTAAAGTCTTGTGCGATGATGGCACGCCATCCATCTGTTCCAAATTTAATCTTGTCGGGGGTCATGTTCGGTTGTTTTAGATCTGCTGCATAGAGCAGACTTATATGGGCAGCAAAAATAATAAACCTTTCGTACCTGCCTGCTTATTTACCTTTATGCACAAATTTTCAGGTATGGTAGAGGTTCTTAGATCGATCAATCCAGCTACAGGACAGGTTTTGGGCAGTTATGAAGTCACCACTGAAGAGCAAGTGGGTAAAGCGGTAAAGCAAGCAGAGAAAGCATTCTCCGGATGGAGGTCGTTATCTTTCAGTGAACGTGGTGCCCTTCTCCGGAGTGTAGCAAAGCAGCTCCGCGCCAGGAAGCAATATCTCGCAGAGCTTGCCACCCGCGAGATGGGAAAGCCCATTGGGCAAAGTATAGCTGAGGTTGAGAAATGCGCCATGAGCTTTGACTTCTATGCAAAGAACGGCCCTGCTTTCCTTAAAGATGAAGTCGTTGAAACAGATGCCAGGAGAAGCTATGTAAGCTTTCAGCCGCTCGGCATTGTGCTTGCCATCATGCCCTGGAACTTTCCCTACTGGCAGGTTTTCCGTGCAATGGGCCCGGCAATTATGGCTGGTAATGCCATGTTGCTAAAGCATGCTTCGAATGTGAGTGGCTGCGCTCTTGCCATAGAAAAGATTATGAAAGATGCCGGAGCGCCTAAGGGACTTTTCCAGACCCTCCTTATTCCTTCTTCCAATATAGCTGACCTTATAGCAAACCCTGCCATAGCCGCAGTTACGCTTACCGGCAGTACCGAAGCAGGCAGAAAAGTAGCCTCCCTGGCTGGCTCACATATAAAGAAGCAGGTATTAGAGCTGGGCGGCAGCGATGCTTACATCATTCTTGAAGACGCAGATATGGACTTGGCAATTAAGACCTGCGTTGATGGTCGTCTTGTGAACAGCGGCCAAAGCTGTGTTGCAGCGAAAAGGTTTGTTGCCGTCAAAGCAATCAGGAAGGAATTTGAGCAGAGAATGACTGAACAGATGAAGCAGGCCACCTTTGGTGATCCCTTCGACAGGAAAAATAAGATCGGCCCACTAGCCCGCCTCGACTTGCGCGACCAGCTCCATGAGCAGGTGTTACGAAGCATAGAAAAAGGGGCAAAGCTCCTCTGTGGAGGCTATATTCCGGAAGGGGAGGGCTCTTATTATCCGCCAACTGTACTCACGAACGTAAAGAAGGGCATGCCTGCGTACGACGAAGAGCTGTTTGGCCCCGTAGCGGCAATCATAGAAGCGAAAGATGAGAAAGAGGCGATACGAATAGCTAACGATAACATCTATGGCCTCGGCGCAGGTATCTTTTCTAAGAACAGGAAGCGTGCAGAGCAAATAGCTGCAAGAGAGCTAAATGCCGGCAATTGCTTCGTAAACTCGTTCGTCCACTCCGATCCCCGACTTCCTTTCGGCGGCACGAAGCAAAGTGGCTACGGACGCGAATTAAGTATCTTTGGGATAAGAGAATTCGTAAATATAAAGACAGTGTTTGTACGGTAATTGTGAATTGTTAGTGATTGATGGTAATAATGAAGGACAATAATTTAAAAATTTCTAATCAGGAATGTATACTTATCTCGCACTTGGCGATTCATACACTGTAGGTGAACAAGTTCCATTTCATGATAGTTTTCCCTATCAAACTGCAAAGTTGCTTCGCAGAGACAAAGTTGAAGTGACTGACCCAGTCATAATTGCAAAAACCGGCTGGACGACAGATGAACTGGCCATGGCCGTTCGTGAAGAGGGGATAAAGGAAACATTTTCTGTCGTAACGCTCCTTATTGGCGTAAATAATCAATACCGCGGCAGAGACGTAGAAAACTACCGGGAGGAATTCACCCAGCTCCTCACCCAGGCCATAGTATTCGCCAACGGACACACCCAAAATGTATTTGTTCTCTCCATTCCCGATTGGGGCATGACCCCATTTGCCGAAGGCAAGGATCGGGGGAAAATAGCAAGAGAAATAGATGCCTATAATGCTGCAAAGAAAGACATCACCTTAGCCCATAAATGCAACTACCTCGATATTACTGATAGTACGCGCAAAAACGGGACCACAGGTGAATATCTTGCAGAAGATGGCCTCCATCCATCAGGAAAAGAATATACCATCTGGGCGCAAAGACTTGTCCCCATGATTATCAAAGTTTTGAAAGGTTGACCATGACTATCCCTGCAATTCAACGTATTTGTTTGTTTCAAGGAAGGTGAAGCACGGCGGTGAGCAGACTAAAGGGTCATTAGCCCTGTTCTTTTAGTGACTCAAACACCCGGTTAAGCTTCTCCTTCTTCAATATCTTCTGCCATTGCCTTCCTTCTGCCACTAACCTTGATCCAGCAGTAGCCCTGAAGTCCGTCACGACCTCATTCCCATTCAATTCAGCCAGTATGGCGATAAACATGATCTCCTCACCGATAAGAGCGGGGGAGAGGTGCTTAATTGTTATTCCAGTGCCAATCCCTTCTTCATCCTCTTCCTTCATGTCCAGCACGAACAGCCTGCCGCTCCATTCTGCCTCCCTTGCAAGGGCAAAAGTGGCGTATACTGAGTGTACCTCTCCGCTTTCAAACCGGGCGGTATCTGATGTCCCCACCACATGGATAAAGCTCTTTATATCACCAATCTGGAACGGGTGCTTCATAAAAGCAAAATAATGTAAAACCTTTCGGTAATCATATAACAGACCATTTGTTGGGACTTCTGTATATTTGCCATATATTTCCAATGAAGAGGCTCCTCGTCATACCTGTAATGTTCCTTTATATCCTGGCGGTGTCGGGTATAATGGTGCACGCACATTATTGTGGAGAGGTCCTCGAGTCATGGGCTGTTTACCTGAAGGCAGGCGGTTGTGATGACGGTGGCTGTGACGACGAGTCACAAGAGCCGGATGGCTGCTGCGAAGATAAGGTCATAGCGTACAAGGTCACGAATGATCAGCACCAGGTTGACGTTTTCAAGCTCAAGCTTCAGACGCTTCAGCTTTCAGCCGTTGTCGTCGATACTTATCATCCAGGGTCATGTAACACTTTCCACAGCCGGTTGGCGGTACCTACTTACCAGTCCAATTCGCCGCCAGGACTTTGGGAGAGTATTCCTCTGTACAAACTTCACTCCAGTTTTACTTATTACGGTTAGGTCTTCAATCGTTCGCGATTGTATTATGCACCTATTTAAATTCGCTGCCTATCCCGGCAGTTTAAACCGATAATAATGAAACAATTCATTTTAATACTTACAGTAATATTCACCTCCTTCTCATTATCCGCACAGGATAGTGATATTAAGACTGAGTCCATGAAAGTTGATGGCAATTGCAATATGTGCAAAAAACGCATTGAGCAGGCCGCCTTCGTGAAAGGAGTGAAACGCGTAGAGTGGGATAAAGAGACCCATGTACTGAATGTTGTTTACCGTTCTTCGAAGACCACGATGGAGACCGTTGCTCAGAGCATAGCAAAAGCTGGGCATTCTTCTGAGAGGATAGAGGCAAAGGAAAAGGATTATAAGAACCTGCCAACCTGTTGCCAGTACAAGGACCATATCTGTAACGACTAAACTCCGCAAGATGCAAAGTACATTTAGACGTCTGCTCACGGGCAGTCTCTTCCTTGTTGCGGGAAATGTTCATGGGCAAGACTCATTGAAGAATGAAAAGCTCGATGAAGTCATTATACGCCACCGCCAGAAGAGTACCACTATCAATATGCTTGATCCTATCAAGAAGGAAAAGATAGGAGCACGTGAACTGCTCAAGGCAGCATGCTGCAATCTTAGCGAAAGCTTCGAAACCACGCCCTCAGTTGACGTGGCTTTTACGGATGCTGTGTCAGGCTACAAGCAGATTCAAATGCTCGGTCTGGCAGGTCCGTACACGCTAATCACACGGGAGAACATTCCTGATGCGCGGGGACTCTCATCAGTTACAGGGTTAACTTTTACGCCTGGCACCTGGATAGAGGGTATGCAGCTCAGTAAAGGGACAGGAAGTGTGGTAAATGGTTATGAGAGTGTGGCTGGGCAGATTAACGTGGAGTGGAGAAAGCCTTTTGAGGAAAGTGACGAAAAGCTGAACCTGAACGTTTACCAAAGCAGCCAGGGTAGAACTGAGGGCAATCTCGTTCACCGTCACCAGTTCAACGACAAACTGTCCACGAATACCTTTCTGCACGCAAAATCCCAGTGGTTGAAGCAGGATCAGAACAATGATGGTTTCCTTGACCAGCCGCTGGATAAGCAGATCATAGGGGCAAACCGCTGGTTCTGGTTTGGTCCAAAGGGCTGGGAGATACAGGGTGGGGTGAAAGGCACTTATGTTGACAACACTGGTGGACAGTGGAGTTATACGAGAGGGACAGAACAAGTCTCCGGGAATCCCTGGGGCTTTCAGCTGAATATGCGCAGAGTAGAGGGCTGGGCCAAAATAGGCCACATGTTTCCCAATAAACCTGCTACAAGCGTTGGACTGCAGCTTGCAGGTGTCTATCACTCACAGGATGCCTTATATGGAAAGCGACCGTATGATGCGGTTCAGAAGAGCTTCTACGCCAATCTGATTTACCAATCCATTATTAGCAATACAAACCATGTAATAAAGGCTGGTCTGAGTAGCCTGGTTGACCAGTATGATGAGCAATGGAATGGTTCAACTTATCTGAGAAATGAAGTGGTCCCTGGAGCTTTTGCCGAGTATGCGTACAGTCATAATGAAAAGTTTAACGTAGTAGCGGGACTCCGTGCGGATTATCACAACATTTTCGGGGCTTTTGTTACTCCAAGGCTGCATATGCGCTATGCTCCGTTTAGAAATACGTCGATAAGGGGTTCTGTTGGACGTGCGCAGCGTACAGCGAATATATTCGCAGAGAACATGGGCTATATGGCCAGCAACCGTGACTTGATCATCCAATCTGCTGTTTCAGGTAAAGCTTATGGTCTTGACCCGGAAATAGCCTGGAATACAGGCATAAATCTTACTCAGAAGTTTCAGCTCGATTACAGGGATGGAGCCTTTAGCGTGGATTATTATTACACGAATTTTGAAAACCAGGTAGTAGCAGATGTGGAGGATGCGCACAGTGTCAGGTTCTATAATCTGAAGGGACCCTCATTTGCCAATAGCTTTCAGGCACAGCTAGACTATGAGGTGATCCACAATCTCGACCTTCGCCTTGCCTACAGGTGGTTCGATGTAAAGACTACATACAGTGGTTTATTGAAGGATAAGCCATTGATCTCTGCACATAGGGCATTCGCCAATGTTGGGTACGAAACAAGGAACAACTGGAAGTTTGATTATACGATTCAATGGATTAGCTCAAAACGCATCCCTGCCCTTAGCGGGCATCATGGTGGTGGCGCAACCGGTGAGACCTATTCGCCTGACTTTACTCAGATGAATGCCCAGATCAGTAAGAATTGGAAAGATAAGATTGAAGTTTACATAGGCGGAGAGAATCTGACCAACTATATGATGCACACACCCGTGGTC
>CAMPJV010000174.1 GCA_946886975.1 uncultured Taibaiella sp.
TATTTTCCAGGTGATCGCAGTTCACCTATTTCATTTGTCATCTTTACGACTTCCTCTATGACTTTGTCGAAAGTCTCGGTTGCAGCCTTTAGCTTCACGAGGATATCGTGATTGCCAGGATCAGCCGGGTCTTTGAAATTAAATAAGTCTATAAGTCCCAGTATGGTGGCGACCGGTGCTCTTACCTGGTGTGACTGGATTTCGGCGATTTCCCGTAAGGCGTCATATTGCTTTTCTATTTCATCCAGGCTTTCCTTCACCCGCTGATCGAGTCGCCGTTCATTCTCCAGGAGTTTTCTTTCTCGTATTTTTCTGCGCCTTGTATGGTAAATAGTAAAGTAGCCGATAATGCAAACCCCAGCAAGGAGCGAGATCAGCAGTCCATAATAAGTGTATCGCAGGTTGAGGAGCTGCATCGCGTAGTCACGGTTCTGCTGTTTCAGAATGCGCCCTTCCCTTGACTGAATGGTCGCTAGTGTAAACCTCATGTGCTGCAACAGATCGTCGCCGGGGCTGGAGTTAAAAAAAGCGGCCGCCTTAGCGCTTCCGGAGTCTGTGGCAATCATGATCAGCTTATCTGTTTGCGCTAGTTTCTGGTTGATCAATATCGATAAGGTGCTGAGCCGACTTTGGATTTCAGCATGCTCCCGTGCACGTCCTGAGAACTGGCTGAGGTGATTGTAAGTACTGTTCCTGGCAAGCTGGTATCTGGGTAAATAGCTACTGTCCCCGCTTAGGGCATATGCTGTTGAAGTCACTTCGAGATCCTGTACGTCTATAAGCAGAGCCTGTGAGAGTGAATGAAGCTGATTGGAATGGAATAAAGCGGAGTTGGCATGCTTTACCGACTGATAATAGTGGTTGGTAAATACCGCAATACCGATAATGCCGATAATGATCAGTATAAAGAAAATCTTAAGCCTCGTTTCAAAATTCACCCGCATGACTGGTCCGGATATTCTTCACTTGTAAACCGAATTTACATGAAATACCGTGGTGAATCGTACCCGGAATTGAGGCATTACATTGATATTCAGCTTTTCCGATATCTTATGCCTGTGTTAACAGATACATGCGTAACTTAGCAAAGCTACCTCTTGAAGGGGCACATCAAGATCCGATTTTTATTCTTTCAGGCACCGGTACGGGCAACATCTGCAGCCACAGCCAGTTTAATTCACGTCTTTTCTTGGTTCTTTTTTCACAACAAAAGTAGTCATCGTTATGCCTGTAATTATTTTTTTTATCGCAATCTGGTATTTATCACTGTTCGCACAAACATTCTTTCACCACAGATATGCCTCACATGGGGCGTTTAAGATGAGCAGACGGTGGGAGAAGGTTTTCTTCATATTTACGTACCTGATGCAAGGCTCCCACTATATGAGTCCGAGGGCATACGCTATTATGCACCGTTTACATCATGCTCATACTGATACTGAGCTGGATCCGCACTCTCCTAATTTCTCATCTAACATCTTTAGCATGATGCTTCGTACCAGGAAGATCTATACCGATATCTTCAAGGAAAGGGTTTTCGTTGAGGAGAAGTTTACTAAGAATCTGCCTGAATGGAAGAGCTTTGACAGGTTCGCAAATTCGACTCTATCCAGGGCGGTGTGGGTTGTATTGTATGTACTGTTCTTCGCCTTTTTCGCGACTTCACCATGGCAGTACCTTTTGCTGCCGGTTATTGCTGGAATGGGGGCATTTCACGGAGCTATCATCAACTGGTTCGCACACAAATTCGGATACAAGAACTTTATACTTAAGAATACATCTGAGAACCTGTTCTCAGTAGACATTCTGATGCTCGGTGAGTCTTATCACAACAACCACCACAAGCGCCCATCTGCTATCAACTTTGGGGTAAGATGGCATGAGATCGATCCGGTATATCCCGTCATCCTCTTCTTTAACTGGCTTGGGATCATTCAGCTGCCAAAGCTGTCGGCTGTGCAGGTGCAGGCGGAACAACCTGCTGAGTAGTCGAAGAGATACAATGAGGAATAGTCACGGTATTCTTTAGCTTTATAGGTGGCCGGTTCATTTGGCGCACCGAAGTAGTAAATTGATAGATCCGCATGTGCTTTTCACCCATCGCAAGCTTTGGCGCAAGTATTGTTCTTTCCGGAGCCGGAGTTGCTGCCCTCAAATGTTCCAGAACGCTTCCTGAGCGTGTATTATCAGGAATACCCTTTCTGTTTGCGTTGCAGCAGTTTGCGGAAGGTGTACTGTGGCTTTCTCTGACTGACCCGGGATGGAGGGAATGGCAGGACACAGCAACCTATAGTTTTCTCATTTTTGCGCAGGTAATATGGCCGGTATACGTGCCTTTTTGTATCCTTCTATTTGAGCCAAAAGGTAAAAGAAGGAAAGTGATCATGGCGCTGACCCTTTCGGGTTTGCTGTTTTCACTGTACGCTGCATTTGCGCTTTTCTACTATCCTGTTTCGGCAGAAGTAGCCGAGCACCATATTAAGTATCATCTTGGCTTTGAGCTATCAAGAAAGTGGTACTATGGTTTACTTTACTTTATTCCCACTATCCTGGCACCACTGGTTTCAAGCGTTAAAAGGCTTCACTGGCTGGGCTATTTGTTCCTTGCTTCTTACGTTGTGGCGAGACTGTTGTTTCACTTCTGGGTGATCTCTGTGTGGTGTTTTTTTGGTGCTATAATAAGCCTGGTGGTCATTTACCTGATCATGGGTTCAGGAGACAAGAAGAGTGGACACGCGGATTAATGGACACCATGCAATTGGTGAGGTAAGAATGCCAGGTGAAAGTAATTGGCGAAAATGATCAATGAGAAAGCTGAGGAGTCCTAACTTAGGAGTATAAAAGGGCAAGCAAGTGAACGAAGACATACAGGCATACAACGATGCGCTTGAATCAGAAGACAAGAAGATATGTGACGCAATCATGCAGGAGATTAATTCCGGTCTGCCAGATGCCGAGCAGAAGATCTGGCACCGTCACCCTGTTTGGTTTTTGGATGGCAATCCTATAGTTGGCTATAGCAAGCTGAAAGGCTGCGTTCGCCTGTTGTTCTGGAGCGGTCAGTCTTTTGAGGAGGCAGGGCTGCAGAATGAAGGAAGCTTTAAAGCAGCTGAGGCACGCTACACATCTGCAAATGACATCAGCAGGGAGGATATTCGACGCTGGCTTGATAAGGGCAGAAGAATCCAATGGGACTATAAGAACCTGGTGCGGAGAAAGGGTCAGCTTGAGCGGTTGAAATAGCGCTACGCCATGCCGCTGGTCACATTGTAAAGTGCCCATCTAAGACGAAGATATCAACCTGGCCCTGGCTGTACTATCTTTAGTATAATAATTCTCTGGAGATGAAGATTGCTACTTATAACGTCAATGGTGTTAACGGCCGGTTGCCGGTTCTACTACGCTGGCTTGAAGAGTCGAGGCCTGATGTGGCTTGTTTACAGGAGCTGAAGGCGCCCCAGGAGAAGTTTCCGGAGGAGGCGATAAAGGAAGTTGGCTACAGGGCTATCTGGCACGGACAAAAGAGCTGGAATGGTGTTGCCATCCTTGCCCGTGATAGTGACATTGTGGAAGTGGGACGGGTGCTGCCGGGTGATCCTGAAGATAGTCAAAGCAGGTATATAGAGGCATTGGTAAACGGTATTCATATTGGCTGTTTATACCTCCCTAATGGCAATCCTGCACCAGGACCGAAGTTTGACTATAAGCTGAAGTGGTTTCAGCGGCTGACAGATCGTGCGGCTGAATTGCTGGCATCAGGTACGCCTGTTATTCTGACTGGCGACTATAACGTGATGCCTACAGAACAGGATGTCTATAAGCCGGAGCGTTGGGTGAAAGACGCACTGTTTCGTCCTGAGACCCGCCAGGCATTTAAGAGCCTGGTGGAGCAAGGCTGGACAGACGCGATAAGGAAGCTCTATCCTGAGGAGACGATCTATACTTTCTGGGATTACTTTCGTAATGCCTATGAACGGGACGCCGGCCTGAGGATAGATCATTTTCTACTCAGTCCACAGGTAGCTCCCCGGCTGAAATCAGCGGGTGTGGACAGACACGTGCGCGGCTGGGAGAAAAGCAGTGATCATGCGCCGGTGTGGATTGAAATAGACTAGCGGATTAATCTTGTTTCAGCACTGTTTAGAGAGAAGCTGAACACAAAAAGGCCAGGTCGTAAGGACCTGGCACTGAACATTAAGCAAGCGATGTTAGCCCGCCTTGAAGTTTTCGTTGAAGCTGATCATCCAGTTGATACCAAATTTATCGGTGCACATGCCGAAGTAGTCTCCCCAGAAGGTCTGGTTCATTGGCATGCTTGCATTCCCTCCCTCGGACAAACCTTTGTAGAACTTGTCTGCCTGCTCCTTATTGTCTGCGGTAATGGAGATGGTAATGTTATTTCCAACAATGGTATTCTGAGCCCACTCTCCTCCGGTATCGCTACCCATCAGGGTCGTTTCCTTGCTTATTGGCAGGGAGATGTGCATGATCTTATTTCCATCTTCTTCTGACATCTTCTTTCCGTCCTCGGCAGGCATTTCAGAAAACCTTCCGATATAGGAAAATTCCCCTCCGAATACAGTTTTATAATGATTGAAAGCTTCTTCGCAATTACCTAAAAAGGTGAGGTAAGGATTGATTAGTGGCATGTTCTGATCTTTTAGTGGTTAAATGGTATTTGGGGTGTTAAAGGTAGGGAGTTAGCGCTTCAAAAAATCTAAAGGGGCTATTGGCTGCAGAGGTAGTGTAACTAAGGAACTGGAGGCCTAACGCAGGGGCCGGATAGGAAGGTGGAGCTTAGCGGACTGTGTCGGGAAGGCACTATTTGGACAGCCTAATAACCATGCTTTGAGAAAGATTGCCAATCTCGTCCAGCTCGAGGGTACTGCATTTCTTTACTACCTTGAAGTCACGTTTGTATTGGCCGATGCTATAGCAGCCGGAAGTTTTTTCCCGGAAGAGGGAATCTGTGTAAACACCAGCTATTGAAAGGACGTTGTTGCTCCGGGTGAACTCGTACGCACCTTTGACATATTCGCGATAGTCGGATCTAGGACAGGTGGTGTCTATCTCATCTGACCACTGGCGGAGCACAAGTGTGAAACTATCCGGCTGAAAGGTGAAGTCGTAGCGGGTGCCTGCGAAAGCATTTTCTTTTGACCTGCTGTCATGCCAGCTGCCGGTCAGTTCCGTCTTTACGATGTTGACCGGTGGACACTCTGTTTTCTTGCGGCAGGAAAGCGCGAGCAGCAAAGACAGAAGTGTACAAAGGACGGCGGCTTTCATTGGATGGTATTTCACGGAAAGATATATAAAAAGGAAAGCACTTCCGCTTGTGCAGAAGTGCTGTGGATCCTTACAGCAACACCAATGAATAAATAGCTTTTGAACCTTTGTGGGCGTTGGCTCAGCGGCTAATTGTTCTTCAAGGCAGTGGCTGTTTCTTTATGCTCGTAAAAATCTGGCAGAGGATAATCGAGACTTAACATGACCTGTTCCAGAAGAAGCTCTTCCGTGGGGTTGTAGTGTTTATTGATATTGAAGCCGTGGAGCCTGGACCATGCCTGCCATCTGATGGCAGTGAGGGGATTTCTGAACTCGCCGAGCATGGAGTAAATGTTAGCTCCCGTTTGCCGTGCAATGAGCTTTACCAGCAGTACGCCCTGAGTTTCGTTGAGGCTCCTGACCTTGTCTTCAAAACGCGTGCGGGCTTCGTCTTCCTTTTCCGCTATGAGCCTCTTTTTTTCTTTTTTGCTCATATCCGAGCTGTTGATGGTGGCATTGAGCTCATTGAAGAGCTGCGTTGCGCCTTCGAGGTAGGGGAGAATGGTTTGCACGTAATAGCGAGTCTGGTTGAAGCGGTATCGGAGCGTATCGTTGCCCCAATCCCTGGTGTCTTTTATCTGCACCTCTTTGAGCCTGACCATCAAAAGCGTGTCC
>CAMPJV010000175.1 GCA_946886975.1 uncultured Taibaiella sp.
GAAGACGATCCATGAGAAGAGGATCAAGATTGACTTTTTGTTCCAAAGTCTCTAGCTCAGTTGCTATATCCTTTAGCTCAGCATGCACAGATGAGATCCGTTCTTGTAAAGGCACCACGTCCTGCATTACTTCTGCAATTGACTGCAACTGTTGCGCCACCCTGCGGGTTTCACTTATCACGGGGAATTCACCATCTTCCAGTGAGCCCCGGCATGAGCGCAGCACACTTATTATTCGTTCAGCATGAGTCAGCTGTTTCAATTGCAATTCGGTCTCCTCAATTTCATCCGTCCGGAAAGCCGCCTCTGTGAGCTCTTCATAGAGAAAGTTTTTATAGTCAGCAGCCTTCTGCCACTCCAATTGCCGGCTTTTCAGATCTCTCAGCTTTTCTTCAATATCCCGGTAGGATCTATGCAGTTTCGTATATGCCTTATGTGAGTCCCCGGTTTTGGCAATTGCATCAACTACATCCATTTGAAACTGGTCATGCTCAAGGGAGAGATGACCAAATTGTTGATGCAGATCCACCAATAGCGACGTGAGTCTATTTAGCACATTCAGCGTTACCGGGCTGTCATTGACAAAGGCTCTTGCTTTGCCGTTCGTATTAATCTCCCTACGGATGATGCATACTCCCTCATCATCAAGATCCTCCTCAGCGAGTGCCTTCAGAAATTGTTGATTACGAGAAACCTCAAAATGCGCCTCCACAAAGCACTTCTCCTCCTTGTTAATTAGGACGGAAGTATCCGCCCGCTCTCCAAGAATTAGTGATAAAGCCCCCAGTATAATACTCTTTCCCGCTCCCGTCTCTCCTGTCACCGTATTCAAGTGCTCATCGGGCTCAATGATAAGATTATCGATTATCGCGTAATTTCTAATTATCAGTTTCTGAAGCATATATCTCCTGCAGTCTGTACAAAAGTAATTAAGAAAGGGGGTCTGGAACAAGAAAATAGGACGGGCGAAAGCATTAGCTATTTTTGCACAATGGCGAAGTACTTTCTGAGAAAAAAAATAAGTGACAGAGTAATAAACGGGCATCCCTGGATATTTGGCAATGAACTTGGGGATAGCGAAGGAACTGCAGAACCCGGGGATATAGTAGAAGTGTACTCTTACAACGGATCTTTTGTTGGTAAAGGATATATCAATCCGGCTTCCCAAATAAGAATACGCCTGTTAACCAGGTATAAGAATGAAGAAATTGACGACCTCTTCTTTTATAACAGGATAAACGAAGCCTGGAAATACCGCCAACAGATTGGTTACGTTGAAAATTGCAGACTAATATTTGGAGAAGCTGACCAAATCCCTGCGCTAATTATTGATAAATTCAATGACTACTTTGTCATACAAACTCTGGCCTTAGGTACGGAAAAGTGGAAGAATGCTATTGTAGATGCGGTTAAAAAGATATTTAACCCCAAGGGTATTTATGAAAGAAATGATGTTCCGGTGCGAGAACTGGAGGGGATGAAGCAACAGAAAGGATTTCTCACTGAGCCGTTTGACACGAACATTATTATAAATGAGAATGGATTAAAGTTTCACGTTGACCTTGAAAACGGACAAAAGACGGGATATTTTTTAGATCAGCAAGATAACCGAAGAGCCATACAACATATCGTGCAGGATGCCAATGTGCTGGAAGCATTCTGTTATACTGGCACATTTTCAATACACGCTGCGCATTATGGCGCAAAATCCACCCTGGGACTTGATATCTCTGAAACAGCAGTAGGAGCTGCCAGAAGAAACGCCGAACTCAACGGCTACGGTGAGAAGTGCAAATTTGAGGCAATAAACGCCTTTGACGTCCTTAAAACATGGGTAAAAGAGGGCAGGGAGTATGACGTAGTAATGCTGGACCCGCCGGCGTTTACTAAAAGTCGTGAGAATATTCAAAAAGCTTTGGCAGGGTACAAGGAAATCAACTTGAGAGGCATGAAACTGACCAAAGCAGGCGGGTTTCTTGTCACAGCTTCCTGCACCAATCTTGTGGAACCAAGCCTTTTCCTTAAGACGATTGAAATGGCAGCCAAAGATGCAAAAAGGAAACTCAGGCAGGTGACATGGCAAACCCAGGCGTCCGATCATCCAATTTTGTGGCATATTCCATCTACTCAGTACTTGAAATTTCTTATTGTTCAGGTTCTTTAGAACTAATAAGGTAAAAGAAAATGGCTGCAAAAGCAGCCATTTATCTTTATTATCTGTTGTGGTTCTTATAGCTGGTTGTAGATAGGAGCATCTACGTTACGAGGAATACCGTAGTATTGAAACGTCTTATGCTTATACCCTTTCTTAATGTAAGTATCGGTATTTCCCTCTTCGGGTATTGAAACCCAGTCGTCATTCTTGTCAATTTTCCAACGATATACAGTAATCGTGTTTGGACCGCGACGAGTCAAGCCATAATACTGGCTTTTCTTGTCCTTATAGCCCATCTTAAGCATCTGGTCATCAGTGAACTCATCTTCTGCAACACTCACATAGTCCTTAGTTACCGGGTTGAACCAGCTATTGATGGCAACACGATCAGGACCTGGTGTGCGATAGGCAAAAAACAGTAAGGTCTTGTCTTTCCAGCCCCAGTTCAACATCTGTCCTTCCTGATATTCTCCCTCAGCAACAGTTACATAGTTTTTGTCCTCAGGGTTATACCAACGGTAAACTCGTACCAGCTCTTCACTTTGGGCGAAACTTGTATTTGCAAGGAATACCGAAGCTAACATTGTTGTAATGAGAACGAAGGTTCTTTTCATAATTATGCGCGTTTTTCAGAATTGTTTTCCAAAATACATAAAAATTTCGTTGACCTGCAAGAGATAAGGTTAAAAAATTTTTGTTCAGGTTATCATTCACCCCGTTATCCTTTGCTGAATCCTGCATTTGGCGTAGCTTTGGTGCCCTTATATGTCAGGCTGGCAGTGGAAAAAAGCTGCATAGCTTTTGCTATATATTGATCTTTAACCCAGCAACAAGGCCCAGATTGGCCTATAGCGAGCAAATTCAGAAATATAATAACACTTAGCAATGATTGGTTTTCTTTCAAAAATATTCGGCGGTAATAAGTCTGACAAAGATGTTAAACGAATACAACCCCTGGTTACCGAAATTAACAACAAATTTGGGGAGTTACAATCAATATCACACGATGATCTGAGGAATAAGACAAAGGACTTCAGGCAGCGAATTAAGGAATATCTACAAGCTATTGACGCTGAAATACAGTCGAAAAAGGAAGAGGCAGAGGGTCATACCGAGGCTGACCTTCACCTCAGAGAGGCAATATATGAAGACATCGACAAGCTGGTCAAGAAAAGGGACGAGCAAACCGAGGAGATTTTAAGAGAGATCCTTCCCGAAGCCTTCGCTGTTATGAAAGAAACAGCCCGCAGATTTAAGGAGAATAGTGAACTCATTGTAACGGCTACTGAGCTTGACCGAGAACTGGCACTGGAAAAAGACTATGTAAGGATAGATGGTGATAAAGCAATCTTCCGTAACACCTGGGAGGCTGCCGGAAACACTGTGACGTGGAACATGGTCCATTATGACGTGCAGTTGATTGGAGGTATCGTGTTACATGAAGGCAAGATTGCTGAGATGGCCACCGGTGAGGGTAAAACGCTTGTTTCCACTCTGCCTTCCTATCTTAACGCCTTGGCGGGCCAGGGAGTGCACCTGGTGACAGTAAATGACTACCTGGCGCGACGCGACCAGGAGTGGAACGGGCCCTTATTTGAGTTCCTTGGACTTACGGTGGACTGCATTGACAAACATCAGCCTAACTCGCCCATGCGCAGAAAGGCGTATATGGCTGATATCACGTATGGCACCAATAATGAGTTTGGCTTTGACTACCTAAGAGACAACATGGTGCAGCATCCTGAGGAAATGGTGCAACGCAAACACCATTATGCTATGGTGGATGAGGTGGACAGCGTACTCATCGACGATGCCAGAACCCCACTGATCATCTCAGGGCCAGTCCCCAAGGGGGATGAGCAGCAATTTCATGCGCTCAAGCCGAGAATTGAGCGTCTGCTGGAAGTTCAGCGCAAGGTGGTAAACAATAGCCTTACTGAAGCAAAAAGGCTTATTGCTGAAGGGAAAGCAGATAAAGACAATGGAGGCCTGCATTTATACAGAGCCTTCAGAGGGCTACCAAAGAATAGCGCTATTATCAAATACCTGAGCGAAGAAGGGCACAGGCAAATACTGCAGAAAGCAGAGAATCACTTTTTGGGTGAGCAACAACGCCATATGCCTAAGGTGAACGAAGAACTTTACTTTACAATCGACGAGAGAGGCAATAGTGTGGACCTTACAGACAAGGGCCTTGCTATGATAACAGGTGCAGGCGAAGATCCTAATTTCTTTATTCTTCCTGATATCTCAACAGGCCTGGCTGAGATAGACAATTCGGGTGCTACTGCCGAGGAGAAGCAACAGCGAAAAGATGCCCTTCTACAAGAATATGCTATAAAGGCCGACCGCATCCATTCGGTACAACAATTACTAAAGGCATATACGCTGTTCGACAAGGACATCGAGTATGTGGTGATGGAAGGCAAAGTGAAGATAGTTGATGAGCAGACAGGACGTATCCTGGACGGCAGGCGATATAGCGATGGACTGCACCAGGCAATAGAAGCGAAGGAGAACGTGCAGGTAGAAGCAGCCACGCAGACATTCGCCACAGTAACTCTACAGAACTACTTCAGAATGTACCATAAGCTATGTGGCATGACCGGTACGGCGGAAACAGAAGCTGGTGAATTCTGGGAGATCTACAAGCTGGATGTGGTAACTATTCCAACTAACAAGCCCATCGCCCGTAATGACCAACAGGACCTGGTTTATAAGACAAAGAGAGAGAAGTATAGGGCTGCTATAGATGAAATAGAGAGCCTCAGAAATGCAGGACGACCAGTGCTGGTTGGTACAACTTCCGTCGAAGTATCGGAATTGCTGAGCAGAATGCTGCAGCAGAAAAAGATTCCCCATAATGTACTAAACGCCAAGCAACACGCAAAGGAAGCTCAGATAGTAGCGGAGGCGGGCTTTGCCGGGGCAATAACGATTGCAACAAACATGGCGGGTCGTGGTACGGACATTAAGCTGGGGCCAGGGGTGAAGGAAGCTGGCGGACTTGCTATTATAGGCACCGAAAGACACGAAAGCCGTCGTGTGGACAGGCAGCTAAGAGGTCGTGCGGGCAGACAGGGAGATCCTGGGACATCGACTTTCTTTGTTTCTCTGGAAGATGACCTGATGCGTCTGTTCGGTTCCGAAAGGATAGCTGGGCTGATGGACAAGATGGGACATAAAGAGGGTGAAGTGCTGCAACACGGCATGATCACCAAATCTATTGAGCGGGCGCAGAAAAAGGTGGAGGAAAACAACTTCGGTACGCGTAAGCATCTGCTTGAGTACGATGACGTGATGAATGCTCAGCGGGATGTAATCTATAAACGCCGCCGACACGCATTGTTTGGAGATCGCCTGACCATTGACCTTGATAATGCACTATTTGACGTATGTTCAGACATCGCTAACCAGTTTGAGAACAACAGGGACTTTGAAGCCTTTAGAATAGAGGCTATGAAGCACCTCGCTTTAGAGCCGGAGGTAGCTAAGGAGGGCTTTGAAAAGGCCGATATGGGGACAGTAGGCAACCAACTGTACCACCAGGCAAAAGAGTTCTACAACCGTAAGTGGGCTGCGATGAGAGAGCAGATGCTGCCGACACTAACGCAGATATTGAACGAGAACGGCGATCGGGTTGAGAATATCGTTATTCCATTTACTGATGGTATTAAAGGAATACAAGTGTATGCCAACCTGAAAGAGGCTGTAGAGCAGGAGGGGCGCCCTATAGTGCAGACACTGGAGAAGACAATGACCCTGGCCATGATAGACGAC
>CAMPJV010000176.1 GCA_946886975.1 uncultured Taibaiella sp.
ATTTCCTGCATAGAAAACTTTTGTTATGTTAAGAGATTAAGCTGCTTTGAGGTGTTCGAGTTTGGAGTGTTCCAGCATCTGCCGTGCATAGGCAAGGGTGAGATGAAATACTTTGCCTTCCTCGCGTTCCTCCGAAGGAATATCGAACATGGCATCTGTAAGTATCATTTCACATATTGCGCGTAGCCCACGACCTCCAAGCTTGTACTGTACTGCTTTGTCAACCATATACTCCAAAGCATCATTTTCTACTTCCAGTTTTACCCCTTCGTATTCAAATAGTTTGGTGTATTGCTTGATCAGTGCATTCTTCGGCTCCGTAAGGATGCGCTTCAGAGCAGGTGGGTCTAACGGGTTAAGGTATGTAACGATGGGCAAGCGTCCCAGCAGCTCAGGTATCAATCCGAACGAGCGAAGATCCTGTGCGTTTACATACTGTAGTAAGTTTGCCCTGTCCAGACCCTTAGTTGACTTAATCGCATTGTAACCAATGGCTGAGGTTTGTACACGTCGTGCGATCATCTTATCTATTCCTTCAAATGCACCGCCGCAGATGAAGAGAATGTTAGTAGTATTCACTTTCACCATCTTCTGTTCCGGATGCTTACGCCCGCCCTGTGGAGGCACAAGTACTTCTGAACCTTCAAGGAGCTTCAGTAATGCCTGCTGTACTCCCTCGCCGCTTACGTCGCGGGTGATGGATGGATTATCGCTCTTGCGGCCTATCTTATCTATTTCATCTATGTATACAATGCCTCTTTCTGCAGCAGTAATGTCAAAATTGCAGGCTTGTAACAGACGGGAAAGAATGCTCTCAACATCTTCACCCACATACCCCGCTTCGGTAAATACTGTCGCATCAACTATAGCAAAGGGTACCTGCAGGAGCCGGGCTATAGTTTTGGCAAGAAGAGTTTTACCAGTACCAGTCTCTCCCACCATGATGATATTTGATTTCTCAATCTCCACATCATCTATCACAGGCATCATCAGCCTCTTGTAATGATTATATATCGCAACCGAAAGGATCTTTTTCGCATCGTCCTGTCCAATGACATACTGGTCCAGGAACTCTTTTACCTCTTTAGGCTTATATAGTTTATGGTGCTGAAGGTCAAGCTTTACATCTTTATCTTTTTTCTTCTGGGTGTCCCCAAGAGCTTCCTGCAGTAAATAGTGCGCGTTCTCAATGCATTGATCACATATGTTCCCCTTCATCCCGGTGAAAAGTATATTTACTTCACCCTCGATCCGGTCACAAAAAGAACATTTCCGCTCGGTAGTTTTCGCCATATTAGGTATTCAAAACTGTTATGCAGCAAAGTTAAGGTAAAAGACCTATACCCATAAAGCTCAATTTATTTTTGTCGCGTAGTATGCCCAATGCTTAGGAGTACAAATCACATTCCTAGTTGATCCAAATTAGTAGCTTGCACCAATGTTATTCTCGGACAATCAGACCTCTGATGCAATAAAATACGCCGATGTCATATTGCCCTTAAATCTTCCCCAAGTTTTAACTTATGGTGTGCCTCACGAAATGCAGGGAATACTTAAGCCAGGTATGAGGGTCGAGGTTGCACTGGGCCGAAATAAACAATATGCAGGAGTAGTTGACAGGCTTCATAATGAGCAACAGGAATCCTACCAGGTTAAGCCAATAAAGAGCATAATAGACGAAATACCTGTTGTAAACGAAAGGCAGATGCTTTTCTGGAAATGGGTGGGACATTACTACATGGCCGCACTGGGTGAAGTGATGCAGGCAGCTTTACCAGCTCACCTGAAATTGATGGGTGAAACCAGGCTGATATGGAACGGATCTGAAAAAGCTTATGAATGGAGTGATGAGGCCTACCTCGCAGCAGAGGCGCTTGAAATGCGAAGGGAACTTACGATTACAGAACTGCGTTCGATAGTTGGGCAGCGCCACCTGAACGCTGTATTAAATGAACTACTGGAGCAGCAGGTGGTGTTGATCAACGATTCACTTGAGCCACTCTATCATCCTAAAATGGAGAAAATAGTATCCCTTGCACCCTTGTATCGCGACGAAAGGGAACTGGTCAGGGTATTTGAAGAGTTGGGAAGAGCGCCAAAGCAGCTCGAATTACTGATGGCTTATGTTGAACTGTCAATAAAGAACGACTTTGTACGGCAGTCCGATCTTCTGGAAAGGACCAGTTGTAACGCGGCACAAGTAAAGACGCTTGCAGATAAAGGCATCTTTATATTGGCGGAGAAGAGTATTGACAGGATGTCGTTTGGTTATGTAGAAGAAGTAAAGCAAGTTGATTTTACGCTAGCTCAGCAAGCAGCTTATGATGAACTTGAACTGGGTCTGCAGGAAAAAGGAGTTGCCCTCCTTGAAGGCGTAACAGGTAGTGGTAAAACACTCCTGTACATACATAAGATAAAAGAGTGTATCTCTTCAGGTAGGCAAGCTGTCCTCCTGGTGCCGGAAATTGGACTGACCACTCAGCTTGTCAGGAGGCTTCATGCTTATTTCGGAGATGACCTGGGAGTATATCACTCAAGATTCAGTAACAATGAGCGGGTTGAGATATGGGAAAAAGTTAAGAAGCAGGAATATAAAGTCGTTGCCGGACCCCGCTCAGCTCTGTGGTTGCCATATCATGACCTGGGATTAATAGTCGTGGATGAGGAACACGACGCTTCCTATAAGCAAAAAGATCCGGCTCCGCGTTTCCAGGCACGCGACGCCGCCGTCTTTCTCGCTTCACTGCATCATGCAAAGGTGATATTAGGGTCTGCTACACCGTCGGTTGAAACCATATTCAACGCTCGTTCCGGAAAATATGCGCACGTGGCCCTGAAGGAAAGATACCAGGGAGTGCAGATGCCGAGGATAGAAATGGTTAGCGCAAAATCGCTGGGATCGAAGCCAAGTCAAGGGATAAATATGATCTCCCCAGCGTTACAGCAAGCGATGCTTGAAGCACTGCAGCAGAGAAAGCAGGTAATCCTATTCCAGAACCGAAGAGGCTACGCACCATTTCAGCTATGTACTGTCTGTGGCTGGGTGCCCCATTGTAAGAACTGTGCGGTATCGCTTACATACCACAAGAGCTCGGATAAGTTGCATTGCCACTATTGCGGTCTGAAATCTGCGGTGATCCACACCTGCCCGTCCTGCGGCAGTAATCGGTTACAAAGCAAGACTTTTGGTACGGAAAGAATAGAAGAGGAAGTGCAGCAAATTTTTCCTGAGGCTCGCGTAGCACGGATGGATGTAGATAGTATGAGAGGGAAAGAAAGCATGACATTGCTGCTTGAAAAACTTGAAAAGCAAAAGATAGATATACTGGTAGGCACACAGATGGTAGTTAAAGGGCTGGACTTCGCCATGGTGTCCCTTGTCGGTATTATCAGCGCTGATAGCTTGTTGAGTTACCCGGACTTCAGAGTGAATGAGCGAGCATTTCAGCTGATGGAGCAGGTAAGCGGCCGGGCTGGTCGCGTGGACGGAGCAGGCCGGGTGCTGATACAGGCCTATAATCTTGCTCATCCAGTGTTGCAGTGGGTTCAGGCTCACGATGTTGCAGCGTTTTATGCCTATGAAATAAGGTATCGGGAGTTTTTTGCTTATCCACCATTCACACGACTAATAAAGATCATTTTCAAGCACAGGGATGAGCCTAAAGCAATCCATGCCGCGGGGACGCTTGCAGCGTCACTGGTGAGTGTGGAAGGAATCATTGTTCAGGGGCCGGTTCCTGCAATAGTTGCCAAGGTTCGGAACCTGTATTTACAAGAAGTTTGGATAAAGTGCCCAAGGGACGCAAAGCTATTGGATCAGGTGAAGGCCATGCTATGGACCCAAAAGCAAATCATTACAGGCATGAAAGGTAATAGCAATCTCCAGGTTCTTTTTGATGTTGACCCGGTATAGACAAGCACCTTCTTCGGGATTTTGGGTCGAATAACTACTTTTGCTGCCACTAACAAAAAGGAATAATGGTTTTACCAGAGTACTTGTCTCTTGACTTGCTGGAACAGTGGGATAGCAATAGGCTGGAGCTTTCAGAAGAGGCGGTTCAACGGATTCAGCTCAACCGCGACTATCTTGAAGGCATTATTAAGAAAGGGGAAACCTACTATGGCATTAATACTGGGTTTGGTTCTCTTTGTAATGTCCGGATATCAGACGATGAACTCGCTGAGCTCCAGGAAAATCTAGTGTGTTCGCATGCCTGCGGAATGGGAGAGGAAGTGCCGGAGGAGATCGTTCGGCTTATGTTACTGCTGAAGGTGCATGGCTTAAGTCATGGATATAGTGGTGTTCGCCCCGAAATAGTTCAACGCCTAGCTGACTTTTATAATTTTGGCATCACACCAGTAATATTTGAGTTGGGCTCACTCGGAGCCTCTGGTGATCTTGCTCCGCTTGCCCATCTAAGTCTGCCTCTGTTCGGCAAAGGTCAAGTAAACTACAAAGGGAAAAAGCAAAATGCTGATAAAGTCCTGAAAACCGCAGGGCTCGGTTCGCTGCCGCTTGCTGCAAAAGAGGGGCTGGCATTGTTGAACGGGACACAATTCATGAGCAGCTATGCTGTCTGGAGTCTGGAAAGGGCTAAGGCACTCCTGGTTTGGGCAGATATTATTGCGGCTATGTCAACTGATGCATATATGGCAAAGGATGAGCCTTTCCAACACCCTATTCATCGTGTGCGCCCGCATAAGGGTCAAGTAGAAACGGCCCGAATGATGCTAAAGCTTCTGGAAGGTAGCTCTCTGCAACAACTGGATAAGGACCAGGTGCAGGACCCTTATTCTTTCCGCTGTATACCACAGGTCCACGGCGCTTCAAAAGATGTAGTTGACAATATCACAAGAGTGGTGGAGACAGAGATAAATTCTGTAACAGACAACCCCATTGTATTTCATGATGAAGATACCATCATGAGCGGCGGCAACTTTCATGGGCAGCCACTGGCGCTGCACCTTGACTTCATGGCAATAGCAATGGCCGAGATAGCAAGCATTTCCGAACGACGTACTTATTTGTTGATCAGTGGGCAAAGAAATCTGCCGCCCTTTCTTGCTCCAAACGCGGGCGTTAACAGCGGATTTATGATAGCCCAGTACACAGCTGCCGCCATCGTCAGCCAGAATAAGCAACTATGTACGCCCGCTTCGATTGATAGCATTGTAAGCAGCAACGGGCAGGAGGATCATGTGAGTATGGGAGCAAACGCGGCTACCAAGTTGTACAAGCTGATAAAGAATGTGCAAAGGGTTCTTGGAATCGAGCTTCTGACTGCAGCTCAGGCACTAGACTTCAGGCACCCAAATAAGAGCTCACCAGTGTTAGAAGCGGTATGGAGTCAATTGCGTAGCCAGGTGCCCTTTATGAAGTCTGATCGAGTGCTACACACAGACCTGATTGCAGCAGAGACATTCCTTGACAAGGACCCACGACAATTTATCAGCGGCCATATTTAGCAACGAGAGCACAAATGTCAATACCAGTAAATTCATTTTTTGTTTTCCAGGCGTATGGCAACATTGGAATTCTGCAGGAATGTTTACTAGCGCTGCTTAGTTTATGCCGGAATAGCAATCGGGAGGATCTGGCGGGGACCGAGATTTGGATATATACTGATAATCCTGGCTTTTTTAGTTCCTTCAAAGATTGCTGGCTTAATCTGAGATTCCGCGAGTTAGAACCTGCCACCCTTGATGAATGGCGAGGAGCAGTCGACTTTGTGCATAGAGTAAAAGTGTGTATGCTCCGTGATTTCACGAAAGAAAAAAATGGTCAGGTACTCTATCTGGATACTGATGTGTATTTCCTGAGATCTGTTAACGATATCTTCAAGAATATATCTGCAGGTAACTTGTATATGCACACGAACGAAGGGCTCATTCATGAATCAGATAACGTTGTGTTC
>CAMPJV010000177.1 GCA_946886975.1 uncultured Taibaiella sp.
CTGCAGAAATCCTGGCTCATGATACATCACCTCCATATCAAAGATGGTCTGATAGAACTGTTTAGTGCGCTCTATATCTGCAACTGCAAGCGATATATGAGTAAGTCCGTATGTTATTGAAGTGGCCAGTTTCTTCTGGATTATTATAGATAAAGATAAGCACTAAGCTCCTTATCGCCGCGTTGGCAGCCGCCTCAGCCGTTCCTATGGCATATTTTTTAGACAAGAGTAGAGTCATAAACTTCTGCAATATGCTAGCTATGGACTATCGCGGCCCCTTCAGAGTTCGCACCGCACAGAAACCATATCCGGAGATCCAACACCCTAATGATGCCATTGTTCGTGTTGTGCGTTCCTGCATCTGCGGTTCTGACCTGCACCTCTATCACGGGCTCGTACCGGATACGCGGGTAGGCACTACTTTCGGTCACGAGTTCATTGGGGTGGTGGAGGAGGTTGGTGCCTCTGTACAGAATTTGAAAGTGGGCGACAGTGTCCTGGTTCCTTTCAACATCGCCTGCGGGTCGTGTGCTTTCTGCCGACAGGAGCTATATGGCAACTGTCATGAATCCAACACCATGGCCACTGCTGTGGGCGGTATCTTCGGCTACTCCCACACCGCTGGTGGCTTCGATGGGGGACAGGCAGATTACGTGCGCGTTCCTTATGCTGACGTAGGCCCAATGATCATTCCCGACAATATGGATCCTGATGATGCTGTACTCTTGACGGATGTTGTTCCTACTGGCTACCAGGCAGCTGAGATGGGTGGTATCAGACCGGGAGATACTGTCGTGATATTTGGCGCCGGCCCCATTGGTATTATGGCTGCAAAGTGCTCCTGGCTTTTCGGTGCTGCAAGGGTTATCGTCATTGATCAGCTTGAATACCGATTAGAATTTGCAAGAAATTATGCACAGTGTGAGGCCTACAACTTCAGGTCTATGGATGATCCTGTCGTATTCCTTAAGAAGACTACTGACTGGCTTGGTGCCGATGTATGTATCGATGCGGTCGGTTGCGAAGCGGCGGGCAACCTGATGCAGACCTTGCTCGGACGCAAAATGCTGATGCAGGGCGGCTCTGCTACCGCGCTGCACTGGGCTATCAATTCAGTGAAGAAGGGTGGGATAGTGTCTGTTGTTGGTGTGTACGGTCCCATCGATACTTTAGTGCCTATCGGAAATGTAGTCAATAAGGGACTTACCATTCGCGCAAACCAGGCGTCAGTGAAGCGCTTGTTGCCAAGGCTCGTTGATCACGTGCAGGCCGGACGTATCAATCCTAAGGCGCTCATCACGCACAAGATCCCCCTGGAGGAGGTGTCCGAGGCGTACCATATATTCTCGGCTAAGCTGGACAACTGCATCAAGCCGGTCCTTATTCCTTCCGCCGCAAGAGCATAAAATATTTGACATTATGGAAAATCAGCACAGAGGCTTTTCGAATATAATTGGGTGGGGTGTAGATGCCAATCCTCAGAATGACCCTACCTATCCGATGAAGAAGTGGAATGGCGACGACCACAAAGGCATTAGTTGGGAGCGGCCTCCGCTGCAGCAGGTAGATGTCGAGCTGCTGCGGTCTATCGAGCGGCCCAGCAACAGTGCCGTGTTTGGTACCTCAAACCCGCCTTCGGGCCTCAGCGGTGCTATCCGTCGTTACGCATTCCGTTACAGCGAGTCCAGCTATGGCCACTGGCTGCCGCTTGTGTTGGCCGACCGCATCAACGTCATAGAGGGCATCGTTGACGACTTAAAGCAGGGTCATATACCAAACATTATTGCCGAGCGGGGCTGGACAGCCGAGTGGAAATACAACAGGCAAGGCCTTATAAAGAAGCTCGCTATCGCCGCGGCGGTCACTGCAGTTATAGTCCTGGTATCAAAGGGAAACGCTAAAGCCAGAAGAAGATAAGCATTACCATAGTCAGCTGCACAAGAGCCTCACCTGGGGCTCTTGTTCCTATCAGTCACCATGAGACTCCATGTCAGGCCACGGTTGCCTGTCGCGTACATACTTGTCCAGGAAGTTCCTCGCGAGCCTGTCCACCTCCTCGGCATATTCCTTCAGGCCATGATCACCACCTTCAAACATCACAAACCTGAAGGGATGTTTGTTGTCATAAAGCTTCCGCGTCATTTCAAAAGCCTGTTCTGGTGACACGCGCCAGTCCGAGCTGCCGTGCATTATCAGCAGGGGAGTGGTCTTACATATCTTGTCTGCAAAGTCCACCGCAGACCGTGCGCTCAGTGCGGCCTTTTTGTTAGTCTCGTAGTATGGCACCAGCTGAGCGTACACGTAAGTTTCCATTTCTGCTCTTTCTTTAACGGTGTTAAATGAGTTCGCCATCCCTGCGCCAATAACCGCGGCTTTTATCTTGTTGGTCTTGGTCAGCGCACTATAGGTCATCATTCCTCCTCTGCTCCACCCATACATCCCTATCCGCGATGTGTCCGCCTTGTCTATCTGGCCCAGAACAGCTACCAGGTTCACCACATCGTTCACATCCTTCCCGCCAAATTCTTCTTTACCTTCTCCGCCGTCATTTCCCCTATACTGGCTCCCCACCACTATGTATCCCCAGCTTGCCACTGTCCCGAAAAACCTGAGCAGCATTCGCTCGTTTATTGCACCAAATTCACGGTTGCCTCCCCTGTTAAAGATGATGCATGGGTACTTCCCGGGCTTCTTTGGGACTGCTGCGAATCCCTTCACCTTCAACCCGTCCGACAGGTAGGTGATTCTCGAAAAGGATATTTGCTCTGCTATGTTCCCGGCTTCAGGAAAGGCCGTTCGCATCTTGATAAGTGTGCTGTCAGCAAAGCGGAATTCCTCTGTGCTTATCAGCTTACCATCCTGCGCAAAGCTGCAGTAATGACTCAGAGCGCTAACGGCAACGAACAACAGCAGTGTTTTCATGTGTCTATGGTTTTACAGAAGGAAAAGTCGCTTCAATCAAATGTAATGATATATTAATGGGTTGCTCTTGTTGCCCGGACATAAAAAAAGCTGCCCGAAGACAGCTTTCATATTTATGTGTGATAAATGACTATGGGAAAATGCCAAGCTCTTCGTATGCCACACCTACTTTGTTGATCGCAACAACGAAGGCCGCTGTACGCATATCCGGTATGTTCAGGCTCAGCATAGTGTCACGGATCTCATGATAAGAACCGATCATCGTATCCTCAAGGCCGGAGTAAACCAGGTCAACTTCGTCAGGACCATGCAGCAATTGCTTGCGCTCCAGATCAGTAACCGCTTTACCTGTCAGGTTCTCTACCGTCTGGATGATAGCAGAGTTCTGGTTCTCACTAAAACGCTTGTCCATACGTCCAAAACGCACGTGGCTCAGGTTCTTCAGCCACTCGAAGTATGATACAGTCACACCACCGGCGTTCAGGTACATGTCAGGTACCACGATTACACCCTTTGCGTTCAATATCACGTCAGCTTCAGGAGACAACGGTCCGTTAGCGCCTTCACCTATTACTTTAGCTCTTATGCGGTCTGCATTAGAAGCGTTGATTACATTCTCAAGTGCCGCGGGTATCAGGATATCGCACTCCTGCTCCATGGTCTCAGCGCTGTTGGTAAACTCAGTCGCACCAGGATAGCCAAGGATAGAACCTGTAGCCTTGCGGTGTTCTATCACCTTCGCCAGGTCCAGACCCTTAGGGTCATAGATGCCGCCCTCGTACTCACAAAGTCCTACTAACACAGCACCTCCTTCGTGGAAGAACTTGGCAGCATGGTAACCCACGTTTCCAAGACCTTGCACTATCACTCTCTTGCCAGCTATGCCGGTAGGAAGGCCAAAGCGTTCCATATCTTCTTTCACGTTCACCACCTCGCGTATGCCGTAATACACACCAAGGCCGGTAGCCTCAGTACGTCCGCGCACACCGCCCTGGCTCACAGGCTTTCCTGTCACACAGCCAAGAGAGTTGATATCACCCGGATTCAGCGAAGCGTAAGTATCAGCTATCCAGCTCATCTCTCGCGCGCCTGTACCGTAGTCAGGAGCCGGCACGTCTATGCCTGCGCCAATAAAGTTCTTCTTAACTAGTTCTGATGTATAACGGCGGGTGATCTTCTCCAGCTCATATACAGTGTAGTTCTTCGGGTTGATCTTGATTCCCCCTTTGCCGCCACCAAATGGCACGTTCACTATCGCGCACTTGTAGGTCATCAGGGCTGCAAGTGCCATCACTTCATCCTGGTTCACATCCATGCTATAGCGGATACCGCCTTTACACGGCAGCTTGTGATGTGAGTGCTGTACTCGGTAAGCTTCTATTACCTCAATTTTCTCTCCTATGCGCACCGGGAATTTTACTCTGTAAACAGAATTACAGGCTTTTATTTGCTCCAGGATACCTGACTCAAATCGTGTGAATGTCGCGGCCTTATCAAAGTTGCGCTCCACACCTTGAAAGAAGCTATAATGCTCCTGAGGCTTTGCGGACTTGGCAGTTGCAGTTTCTACCATAACGGTTTTTAGTTAAAGAATTGGATTATTTAGATTTTTCAAGTTTGGATATCTTACGGTCCAGGCGTACCATGAACAGGATAATGCCCGCAAAGATAGTTGCTAATACTAAAACGACCACGTATATTTTGCCGTCTTTACGCAGTGCATCAGCCATTTCCGGCTGTGTCTCCTGGGCAATAGATGTGGCAAATGTGGTCAGTAAAATCAGTGTGGTCAATAAGGATGCCTTACGCATTAACTGTATGTTTTAGCTCTGTCTTGTGTCAAAGTTGTTTTCTCTTCTGTGCTCCACCAGTTTCGTCCTGATCTTCAGCGTGCTCATCCATGCGCCCAGCAGGGTCCATCCTATCACGGCCGGGTAAAACACCTTCCTCATGTCTGCGTCAAGATCGTATGTATTGAAGCCCGGATTCCCGCCGTTGCCAGGGTGCAGGCTGTCTACCATTCTTGGCAATATCCATAGCAGCGGTATCATCATGGCAAAGGCAAATATGTTATACACCGCACTTATCTTCGCCCTCTTCTCCTCATCCTTCATTCCACCCCTCAGTATCAGGTAAGCAAAGTAGATCAGCATGCACAGCGCCGTCCCAAGTTGCTTAGGGTCATTGCTCCACGGCGACCCCCAGGTGAAGTTTGCCCACTCCATTCCCGTCAGCATCCCCAGCACGCTAAATAGTATCCCAACCTTTGTAAGCTCAGCAGAGTTGATATCATGGACCAGGTTACCCGTTTTCAGGTACTTGACGGCATAGATGAAAGAAGCAAAGAACAGGATGATCATCGTAAACCACATCGGTACGTGGAAGTAAAGGTTCCTGATAGTCTCGTTAATGATGTGAAGCGGGGGAACAGGTAAAAGAAATCCTGCAACTACAGTATAACCCACAAGAAGAACACACAGTACTTTCCACCAGGATTGCCGCATAAGTGCTTGCAAAATTTTGGCAAAGGTAAAAGAATAATGTTCAAATGGCTGATTTGTTGAACCTAAATAGTTTAGAAGAGATTTTCCACCTGTAATCGGCAGAGGTCACTCGCGTTCTATACTCCCTCCATTTCGGGGAGGGTCGGCGAGGGGCCTTCTATTCTTGCCAGAGGAAAGGGAACAAAATAACCCCCAGTACCACAACGAGCACGTCCAGCAGCAGCAGGGTCCCTGCCAGCGCCCACCATCCCGGCTGATACACAGGAGAGATCGCTTTTACCGCCAGGTTGCTCAATATCATCAGCACCGGCGTCACCAGCGGAAATCCCAGTATCGCCATCAGTGCCGCATTCTGGTTGGCCCTTGCCGCAATAGCAGAAAGAAAGGTAAACACCACCGACAGGCTTATACTACCCACAGCCGTCACCACCACGAACAGCCCCGTCT
>CAMPJV010000178.1 GCA_946886975.1 uncultured Taibaiella sp.
CTTGATTTACCAGATGTACCCTCGGATCGTCAAGAAAACGTTCAATGATTGATAAAGTCTCATCAGTAGACCCATCATTGCTTATGATCAATTCCCAATTCGAATAAGTCTGCGCAACGATGCTTTCTACCGCTCGTTCAATAAATTCCGCCACATTATAGGCGCACATTATTATGCTGACTTTCATGTCCTTTAACTACTTAGTCGTAAATTTCACATAACTATCTTCTGTAAACACTGTTGCTGATCATGTTAACGATGACTTTACACATTTACTTTCGCCCGCTTGGTCGTCACGCAGAATATTATCAGCTAATTCCTTAGCGAAATTATTCATGTCATAACCGGAAATTCTTTGGTGGGCACGCTTACCCATTAGTTTCGTTTGCTCGCGGGCTTGAAATGCTTCCAGGACTTTGCTTTTAATGCACTCTGCACTGCGAATAGGCACTATCCAGCCGGTTTCCCCTTCCTCAAGAATATCTTTTGTACCGCAGTTTTCACTGACAATAGGGGGCACGCCGTTCTGCATCGCTTCAAGTACTGTAACCGGTGCTCCGTCAATTAGGCTTGGCAGGATGTACACTGACTTGTCTGCAAAGAACGAGTGTACGTCGGTGATCTTTCCGTGATAGAAGACATTCTTTAAGCCGGAATACTCCCTGTTAATAATTTTCTGGACATTCTTGTCAATAACCCCGCCTATGTGGAGCTCCAGGTCTTCGTTTTGTAATTCCTTCCATGCTTCCAATACATATTGAAGCCCTTTAAGCAGAACTGCATATGCAAGAAAGGAGACTTTGAACACCTTATCGTTTGAGGGGACGTTTAGTTGCCGTGTGGGGATTTCAGGCTTTAAGTATCCTCTGACATTCATTATTTTGTGTCCATATCCTGCAGCTTCATAACTAGACTGGATGACTGAAGAAAAGGTTACTATCCTATCAACCTGGCGCAAAGACCGGTTGTAATAATCCAGCCGTCTCTTATAAGTGTATGCGTCATCTTCACGAAGGGTGTATCGGTCATTTTCTTCTTTTACGATCTCCGCTATATAATTATCCTCCGGGTTGCCGGGGATAAAGTATACGCTGATGCCGAGCTTCTTTGCTTTTCTGAAAGTTCGGAACAGGTATGGAGTTGTAACAACCAGCTTAGTAATTGTCTTGTCTAAATGAAAAGCACAAAACAGGTCGTAAAGGTATTCCTGTATGTATCTTGATTTATGAGGCGCCACGCCTTTGGCAAAGTTGTTTATCAGGTACAGATAGTATTTTGAAAGGGGGCTGACAGGACGAGAAGGAAATGTTGAATTGAACTTTCCTTTCGAGGAAACAACAAAAGCTTTCAAACAGTCGCGTACCTGAAATTCCTCTGATAACTTATAGCCAAGGTGTCCTATCGCAGCAGCACTGTTTGCTGTAAGGGACTGGAACGAAGCAACAAGTATTGTTTCTTTCTTCATGATAGAGGTACTGCAGGATTAAGATGCATTTACCAGTTCCTGGTAGGAGTACATGTTGCTTATACTCCCATCTTCAATTCTGTATATCTTTTCGCAAAACTTCAGAGAGGTATGCCTGTGGGCGATAATAATTATGGTAAGATTTTCCTTCCCGAGCTTATGAATAGCGTCCGTTATTTCCTGTTCTGTTTTTGAATCAAGAGCGGATGTTGCTTCGTCGAATACCAGCACCTCTGCTCCTTTGTAAATGGCACGGGCTATGGCTATTCTTTGCTTTTGGCCCCCGGAGAGATTGTTGCCGCGCTCACTTAATTTAGTGTATATTCCGTCTTCCCACTCAGAGACCACTGAATTAAGGCTGGAAAGGTTTATAGCATACTTGATTCTTTCCGTATCTATTTCCTCAAGGGACTCACCAATTGCTATATTTTCAGCAAGGGTAGTGTTTAGTATGAACGCATCCTGCCTTACGTAGCCCAAGGTGTTCCACCAGCTTTTCATGTTATTCTCGTTCAATTCAACACCGTCAATGAGAATACGGCCAAGTGTCGGCTGCAGGAAGCCCAGGAAGTTGTTGACCAGGGTAGATTTTCCCGTGCCGGAGACACCTACTATACCTATCTTGTCGCCTTTCCTGATTTTGAGGTTGCAGTCTTTAATAACGTGCCTGGTGCTCCCAGGGTAATGATAATAGATATTTTCAAGAACGATCTCGTTGTTAAAAACCATAGGTACAGCAGCTGTTTCGCTGCCTGTTGCTTTCCCTTCAGCTGTAAAGAAGTCATCATCTTCCAGCACAAATTCCGTTGCGTTTATGCTATTCATTGCTATGACAAATCTGTTTACTGACGGGATGCTTCTGTAAGCAATAACAGAAAAGAGCGTGATGGTCGTAACAATATTGTTGATATCCTTGATGACATAAACTCCATAGAGCAGAATGATCACTATGCATAGAAAGATAGCTACTTCGATGATGCGGGTAGGAATAAAGAGTGTGAAGTCAACCTTGCCCTGCAATATGCTATAGCGCCTTGCTGTCTCGTCAAAGCGCTTCTTGAAGTTATATTCGGTACCTGCTATCTTAATGTCAGTGTAGCCAAAGATCATTTCCTGCGCTTTGGCATAGAGATGAACGTACCTGGCATTCTTTTCCTGGCCGGCATGGACTATCATGTTCTTTATCCTGTAGTAGAAAAAGCCAACTGATGGAAGCAGTACACCTACCAGTAGTAAGAACAGGGGCAGGTTCCAGAAGCACACTATCAAAGCGGTAAGGCCAAATACAATTGCCTCGTTTATGATAATGATCATAGAGATAGTGAGGTTACTGCACAGCGTTGTTTGCATTTCCGTCAGCTTATTCACCCACGTGTTGGATGTTTCCTGCTGCAGCTCCGGCAAGGTCCTGTCATAAACTTTGTTCAACACGTTTGCCGTAGAAGTGACAAACAGATTGCGTACAAAGTTTACTTGCAACTTGTTTATGTAGAGACCAAACAGATTCTTCAGGATAATCAACAGAAAGAATACACCGACGGTAGATAGCAGAAGTTGTTCCTTGCTAAGAGAAGCTGTAAACGGAACGAATGCGACGAACTTGTCATGAAAGGTTTCAGATAGGACAAGCCCCACTATCGGAATTACTAATGACAGACCTATCAGATCCCCTATAGAGCTAATAAAAGTGAAGAAGATAAGCCAGCTGAATCGCTTCTTCTGTCCGGCATTGAATATCCTGTAGAGTTTTCGGAGTACAGATAGGATCGTGTTTTTACTAGCGCTCATTGCCAGGCGGTTTGTTATGCATTATGATCATTTCTTAAAGAGCTTGTCGACAAGCTTTTTACGTTTTACAGGTTCATCATCATAATAGCCTCCTCCGCCATAATGATATCCGTATCCGTATGAGCCTCCATAGCCATACCCATACTTCTTCAGATACTCCACTCCGTTAAAGATCATTGCAGCATTCCTGATCTTCCTTTCTTTGTATAAACTATCAAACAGCCTGATCTGTTCCTTAATGGTATAGGACTGTCTGACAATGAACATATTGATATCGGAATACTGGGAGAGGATCAGCGCATCAGATACAAGCCCAATTGGTGCGGTATCCATAATGATGATATCAAACATCTCCTGTAATTCCTCTATAAGTTGCTGCGTGTTTGGAAGTACCAGTAGCTCTCCGGGATTGGGAGGTATGGCGCCACAGTTGGCAATGAACAGGTTCTCGTGTACACCGGAAGCCTTGATCACCTTTTCTATGCCGCTTATGCCAGCAAGATATCCGCTGATCCCACCTTCGTTATGCAATCCCAGGTAGCTGGAGAGCTTAGGCTTCCTGAGGTCGAACTCCATGATGACAACTCTTTTCTTGGCAAGGGTCATTGTGATGCCGAGGTTGAGCGAGACGAATGTCTTTCCTTCCCCACTCATACTGGAGGTAACGAGATAGACCTTTTTTGTTCCAGAGGCTGACATAAACTCCAGGTTAGCCCGGATAAGTCTGAACTGTTCGGCTACTCCGGTCCGAATATGGGGACCGACGACGATCTGCTTCTTCTGACCGTTCGGGGTGCGGGCGATAGCGCCGATGATGGGGATGGTGGTAATGCTCTCGATGTCCTTTTCATTAATGACTTTATTATTCAGCATTACTCTGCTGACTATAATTGATCCAGGCAGTAGAAGGCCCAGAAGAACCATCATTGCGTAAACATTCTTCTTGATCGGCTTAATCGGTTGGTCTAAAGAATAAGGCGCAACCACTACTTTTGATTTATTGCTTGCCGCGTATTGCGAGATATCATTTTCCACTCCTCGCTGGTACAGGTAGAGATAAATGCCTTGCAGCAGGGGGTATTCTCTTTTTGTGTTGTTGATACTTCTTTCAGCGGCCGGGAAGGATGCCATGTTCTCTTCGGACTGAGCGATGTTGCGCGCTGAGTTTTGGATGTTTACGTCGAGGGAGGCTATGACACGATCGCACGCATCGGCGATCTGTTTCCTGAGCGCGGCAATATCATTCTTTACCTTCAACAGGTTAGGATTCAAAGGGGCGGTATTTCGCTCCAGAAGTTCCTTCCTCTGGATCAGGTCATTATACTCTTTGACGAGGCCGCTAAGGAAGGGATCATTTACGCCAACTCCTGCAAGCACTTCAAACCTGCTGCCAGCCCCTTCTATGACGTTGCCTTTAAGCTCCTGCGCCGCCTGCTTTTGTGTGGAGAACTGCTGTATTTTCTCCTGCTGGGCAGCCTTCAGGGCGAGGATGCTTGTGGCCTGGCTCTTTACGTCGATTATCTTGTTCTGAAGCTTTCTCTTTTCCTCTACTGAGTCACGGAACTGGAGGTCTGTTATCAGGTCGGCCTTCAGGCGCTCGATGAAGTCCCGAGTTTTCTCTGCAGACTGATTGAAGTCTTCAAGCTCTTTCCTGCGATAATTATGAATCAGGACATTCATAAAGTCCACCCCTCTAAGCGGAATGTTGTCCACATAGGAAAGGTCAAGTACGCTGGTTCTCCCATCACTTACGGTAACCTTAAACTTCGTTAACGCATTCTTGATAGATTTCTTCTCCGACTCTATTCTCAGTATGATCTCCGTGTGGTTGGTCAGGTAACCTTTGTTGACATTCCTTCCCTTCCTGTAAAGTATCTTGAAGCGGCCATATGGCCTTTTGATCCAGCTATCGTAGAGCACCCGATCGGTAATGGTAGCTTCTTTGAATTCAAAAAGGCCATCCACTACTTCGGTTATTCGAATCTCCTGCGTGCCTGAGCCGAGGTATCCCAGGGAGTCAAATTCTATCCTTACGGGACATGTTTCATAGAGTTCGTCTTCTTTGACACGCCCCTGGGCCCAATACTGGACATTGAGGTCTAATGAGTCAACCGCTGTTCCTACGAGATCCTGCGAGGTAAGCACGAACATCTCATTGAACAGATTAGGGTTGGAACCGGAAGACCCATCCTGCCCTTCGTTGAGCTTGTTCAGCAATGTGCCGACGCCTTTCTCTTTTTGCTCAATAAGGATGAGACTCTTGATGGAATACTGGGGCGTGGTGTAGCGTAGGTATAGGAAGCCGAGCGTAATGCATAACCCGAGCGACAGGACAAACCAATACCACCTGCTAAGCACAGAGCCAAGTATCCTCTTGAAGTCGATACCTGAATTTATCTGCCGGAGCTTATCTGATATTTGGTTGTTTTCCATGAAGCTATTGAAAGCAATAGGGTTACTGGTTGCTTATTTGTACTATGCCGTATATGGCCAGGGCTGTTGACAATAATGTGGTGACTGTAGGCAGGTAGAATCTGAAGAAGTCATTGCCTTCCTGGCGACGGAGCCTGGCAGGTTCTACATAAACGATGTCATTTTGCTTGAGGTAAAAGTAG
>CAMPJV010000179.1 GCA_946886975.1 uncultured Taibaiella sp.
CTTATGCAGATTCTAATCTTGAGAATGTTTTGGAGGAGGAGGATTTTGGGTATAAGACTGCGGATCCATTATTGTATAGGCTTTTAAAAGAGCATGCACGAAGTAACCGGAATAACCAGACTGCGGCCGAATCCATTCTCTGGGAGGGGCTAAGGACTAAAAAGCTTGAGGGCTTTAGGTTTAGGAGGCAACATATCGTTTCAAGATACATAGCGGATTTTATTTGTCTTTCCCATCAATTGATCATTGAGGTGGACGGTAAGATCCATCAGTTGCCTGAAAACGTGGAGAGCGACGCCCAAAGGACAGCTCATCTCAACGAGCTAGGTTTTACAGTCCTAAGGTTTTCCAACTATGAGGTCACTACTGATTTACAAGGAGTGCTGGGTACAATTGAAGACAAGTTAAAAACACTCTCCGCAAAAGACTCGCGGCGGGAAGCCTCCCCTATGGGGGGAGGTTTGGAGGGGGCTGTCACCTTTGCTCTTTTGCTGGAGCAGGTTGCATTGATCTCGCCTTTGTTAAGAGTTAGATTTAGCACATCTCACCCGAAGGATATTACCGACGATGTGCTGCTTACTATGGCGAAGTACGACAATATCTGTAAGTATATCCATCTGCCGGTGCAGAGTGGGAATACGAGGATACTCTCGCAGATGAACAGGACTTATACGAGGGAATGGTATCTCAATAAGGTGAAGAGGATAAGAGAAATCATGCCGGATTGTGGGCTCAGCACCGATGTGATTAGCGGGTTTTGCGGTGAGACGGAGGAAGAACACCGGGACACACTTAGCCTCATGGAGCTAGTGAAGTTTGATATGGCGTATATGTTCTCCTACAGTGAGCGTCCGGGTACCCTTGCTGCGAGGAGGTATACTGATGATATACCAGAAGATGTGAAGAAGAGAAGACTTGAAGAGATCATCCAGCGCAAGCTTATTGACTGCGCAGAAAGCTTCAGGAACGACATAGGCAAGGAGTTTGAAGTATTGATAGAGGCAAATAGTAAACGGAGCGAAGATCACTGGAGCGGAAGGAACAGCCAGAACAAAGTGATCGTATTTCCTAAAGAACAATACCGGCTAAAGAAAGGTGACTATGTACAGGTGAAGGTAATTGATGCTACTTCCGCAACCTTAATGGGTGAGATCATTCCTTCATCCATTGGCGCCAGGAACTAAAACAGACTAATGGATATTCAAAGTATAAAGAACAGATTTGGAATTATAGGTAATTCTCCGGCGCTGAACCATGCACTGAATACGGCGGCTCAAGTGGCCAATACGGACCTGACCGTGCTGATTGCAGGTGAAAGCGGTGTGGGAAAAGAAGTCTTTTCACAGATCATCCATGCCCTGTCGGCAAGGAAGCATAATCCATTTATTGCGGTTAACTGCGGAGCTATACCAGAGGGTACGATAGATAGTGAGCTTTTCGGACATGAGAAGGGATCTTTTACCGGAGCGGTGGATAGCAGAAAGGGATATTTTGAAACGGTAAATGGCGGTACTATTTTCCTGGATGAGATAGGAGAGATGCCATTGGGTACACAGGCGAGACTGCTTCGTGTACTTGAGACGGGTGAGTTTATTAGGGTTGGTTCCTCGAAGGTGCAGAAGACTGATGTGAGGGTGATTGCTGCGACCAACCGTGACCTTCTGGAATACACACAGCAAGGAAAGTTTAGAGAGGACCTTTATTACAGACTGAGTACAGTGCCTATCAGGGTGCCGTCGCTTCGTGATCGTAAGGAAGATATTCCCCTGTTGTTCAGGAAGTTTGCTTCAGACTTTGCGGAGAAGTACAGAGCACAGTCGCTGCAGCTTGACCCTTCGGCAGTACAGATGCTGGTGAACTATCCATGGAACGGTAACGTGCGGGAGCTGAAGAATATAGCGGAACAGGTTTCAGTGCTTTCGGTGGACAAGCAAATATCTGCTGATGCATTAGCACAGTTCCTTCCGCAAAGAGAAGGCGGACATATGTCACTGCTGCCAGCTGTAAGCTCTATGTCTACCAGCCACGGGGGCAGCAGCTTTTCCGGGACGGAGCGGGACATATTATACAAGCTGTTCTTTGACCTGAAGAAGGACATGAACGATATGAAGCAGATGATGCTGGAGCTTGCGCACCGCCAGGGATATTCGGCTCCTGCAGTTATATCAGAAAATCTCTTACCAGCGTACAGTCCTTCAACAGAGGCGTTGCCATTAGCCTCTGCCGGATACAACGGAAACACACCTATCTACATGCCTAATGAGCGTATGGATATGCATGAAGACGTAGAGGAATCTTTAATGCTTGCTGACCGTGAGAAAGAGTTCATTACAAAAGCATTAAAGAAGCATAAAGGAAGGCGCAGGGATGCCGCGAATGAACTAGGCATTAGTGAAAGAACGCTGTACAGAAAGATCAAAGAATACGATATCAAAGAGTAACTTTGTTTTGATTTATGCGTGGTAGGCTACTCCTAGTTTTTCCTGTTATCATATTACTAATTGCAAGCTGTGGCGTGTATAGCTTTACCGGTGCTTCCATCCAGGGTAAGACGATTAATATACATGCACTGGAGAACCGCGCACAGAATGTAGTTCCTACATTGACAGCCACGCTGACAGATAAGATCAGAAGCAGGATTCTTTCCCAGACTGGACTTGCACCACAGAACAATGACAACACAGACTACGATCTTTCAGGCAGCATCAGTATGTACCAGGTGACAGTGAGTGGTGTGCAGAACACACAAGAGGCGTCGCAAAACAGGCTGACCATAAGCCTTATTGTAAACTTTAAGAACAGGCTGGATGAGAAAGCCAGCTTTACACAAACCTTTACCCGTTTTGCAGACTTTCCTGCGACACAGACACTGCAATCTGCAGAAGCGAGATTGATAGACGACCTGGGAAATCAGCTGGCAGATGATATATTTAATAAAGCTTTTGTAAATTGGTAATCGTCGTTACCGCTTATGACTAAACCATCAACGATCACACAATGGCTTATGCAGCCGGCACGCATCTCCGAAAAGGAACGGAAGGAAGCGGCTACCCTGCTTAAGACCTATCCATACTTAGTTCCCCTTCGCTATATAGAAGCTGCAGAGCATCATAAAAGGCAGCCTTATGCGCCTGCTATGATGAATTCCATCATGCTGAACATGGGCAACTGGATATTGTTCCAGGAGTTCATACAATCTGCTAAGTCTGCTACTATGCCTGTGACTGAAACTGCGCCTGCGGATGATGTTTTTGAGAATGATGAAGTGCTCACAGAACCCCTTGCAGAAGAGCCCGTAAGCGAGACCGAATATGAAGAGGAGGAACTGCTGGCTGACGATGACCTGGAGGACTTTGAAGTAGAGGATGATGGGGATACCGACTTTGACACTGACGACGAAGACATGGTGGATGAGGAGGATGAAAAGCTGGAGTACGATTACCATGAGCCTATAGAAAACGTGATAGCAAAGGTGACGGAAGAAGTGAAGGCGAAGCCAGAGCCTAAACCCAGTCCGGTGCCGGAGGTGAAAGTGGAAACAAAGAAAGAGGAAGCGAAGGCGGAGCCGGTGGCCATGAAAGAAGAGCCAAAGACTGAACCGGCAGCAGAGGCCGAACAGCCAAAGCCAACACCACAGCCCGCACCTAAGAACAAGAAAGATGACGGACTGATACAGCCGCTGTATACTGAAGATTACTTCTTACACCAGGGAATACCGGTATCTGAAAAAATACCAGGAGAAGCTGAAGTACCACAACAATCGCAGAAGGCCAAGAGCCTGATGGTTGTAATGAGCTTCTCCGAGTGGCTGATACACTTTAAGACCAAAGGAGAGCGCGAGAAAGAAGAGCAGGAGGACCAAAAAGCTCTGAAGACCATGTGGCAAAAGGAGAAACTGGCAGCTGCTTTGGAGGAAGAGAATGAGGAAATACCTGAAAACGTGTTCGAAATGGCGGTGAACTCCATAGCAAAGGAAGAAGACCTGGCCAGTGAATCATTAGCGGAAATACTGATAAAACAGGGAAAACATGGGAAAGCTATTGATATGTACCGTAAACTAAGTTTGCGTAATCCTCAAAAAAGTGCTTATTTTGCCCGTAAAATAGAGGGTTTACAAAAAGAAAAAGAATCATGATCACAATAGTTACTATACTTATCATACTGGGTTGCGCTATTTTAGCGTTTTTCATCCTTGTACAAAACCCTAAGGGCGGCGGACTGACTGGCGCTTTTGGAAGCATCGGCTCCCAGGTAATGGGCGTGAAGCAAAGTACAGACGTAATGGAGAAAGGAACATGGGCCTCCATGGGTATCATAGCCGCTCTTTGTATCGTTTGCGTTGTCTTCTATGAAACTCCAAGAGAACTACAGCAGACAAGGCAGCCTCAGCGCAGCAGCGCACCTGCATCGCAGCCTGCAGCACCTGCAGGAGGAGCAGCACCAGCATCGCAGCCTGCACAGTAATTAAGTTAATTTTCGACCTCTTTATAGAATACCTGCCAGATAATGAGCAGGTATTTTTATTTTAGCACATATTAGTGAGTATGAGCTTCAGAACAAGGACCGGACGAGGGAAAAAGGGCAGGAACAGAGGAAAGATCGTGCTGTGGGTATTATTGGCCCTGCTCATAATGGGTCGCGTAACGGTCATTAAAGTATTCGGACCCAAAACGGACGGCTTCAGAAAGGGCGAATACCTGTACATACCCACCGGGGCAACCTACGAACAGGTGGTCGGGGCACTAGATAAAGAGGGGTTCGTAAAAGACATTAAAACCTTTGACTTCCTGGCGAAGCAGGCTAAGTACCCCTCGATGGTGAAGGCGGGGAAGTACCGAATAAGCAAAGGAATGAGCAACTTCGACATCATCAGAATGTTGCGGAACGGGAGGCAGAGCCCAGTGAAGATCGTGATCAATAAGCTGCGGACTAAGGATGACCTGGTACGCATTATAGGCACTAGCCTGGAGGCAGACAGTAACGTGATGCGGCAGATGCTGAATGACAATACCTACCTGGCGCAGTTTGGGCTGGACTCCAACACTGCCATGTGCGCGGTCATGCCGGATACCTATGAGTTCTTCTGGAATACCAGTTCCGACAAGGCTTACAGAAAGATTGCCAAATACTACACCGAGTACTGGAATGCTGAGCGGAAGCAGAAGGCACAGGCGAGGAGCCTTTCGCCGCAGGAAGTGATAACTCTGGCATCAATAGTAGATGAGGAGACGAATAATAACGCTGAGAAGCCACACATTGCAAGCGTGTACCTGAACAGACTAGAGAAGGGGATGCGGCTGCAGGCGGACCCAACCGTAAAGTTTGCAGTGGGGGATTTTAGCATAAAGAGGATTACGTCTGCGATCACCTCTACCCCATCGCCTTACAACACATACTTTGTCGCGGGTCTTCCTCCCGGGCCGATATGTACGCCGAGCAAGAAATCTATAGAGGCAGTTCTGAACTCACCAAAGACAGACTACATCTATTTCTGCGCTAAGGAGGACTTTAGCGGAAGCCACAGGTTTGCATCGAACTATGCGGATCATATGAAGAATGCGAGCCTATACCAGCAAGCACTGAACGCGAGGGGTATAAGATAGGCTGGCACTGAATTTGTCAAGCTTTATTGTCAAGATGCTGCCATGCACATACGAGAACTGATACTGGAAACCCATTCGCTGCACAGGACGAAGGTGTTTTACAATAAGACGCTGGAACTGGAGATACTGGAGGAGACTGACGAACAGATAAGTTTCAGAGCAGGCAGGACAAAGCTGACATTTAAGGCTACGACTGCCGGCAAACCTTATTATCACTTCGCGTTCAACATTACCAATAACAGGTTCTCGGACAGCTTTGAATG
>CAMPJV010000180.1 GCA_946886975.1 uncultured Taibaiella sp.
GGTTTCTTTCCAGTATTCATACCACTCTTTTTGCGTGCCGGGCTTGATGAAAAACTGCATTTCCATTTGCTCGAATTCACGCATGCGGAAGATGAACTGGCGGGCAACTATCTCGTTTCTGAAAGCTTTACCGACCTGGGCAATACCGAAAGGTATCTTAAGGCGACCAGTCTTCTGGACGTTTAGGAAGTTTACAAATATGCCCTGGGCAGTTTCGGGGCGGAGATAGACCACGTTGGCATCATCAGCCACAGAGCCCATTTCGGTGGAGAACATGAGGTTGAACTGACGCACGTCTGTCCAGTTGGCAGTGCCGCTGATGGCGCACTTAATTTTATTGTCTTCTATGAGTTGCTTAAGGCCGGCGAAATCGTCTTTTGAAAGGACCTGATCCATCTTGTCGATGAGGTCTTTTGCCTTTTCGGCGTCAAGGGTTTCAGCGTAAGATTCTATCAGATGATCTACTCGGTAGCGCTTGTTACTGTCCTTGTTATCAATCATCGGGTCGCTGAAGCTGTCGACGTGGCCGCTGGCCTTCCAAACGGTAGGGTGCATAAATATGGCGGCGTCTATACCTACAATATTATCATGCATCTGGGTCATGCTCTTCCACCAGTATTCACGGATATTCTTCTTTAGCTCGGCACCGTACTGGCCGTAATCGTAAACGGCGCTCAGGCCGTCATATATTTCGCTGCTCTGGAATATGAAGCCGTATTCTTTGCAATGGGATATAATATTCTGAAGGGTGTTTTCATTTGCCATAACGGCGCAAAGATAGTTGAATGATTGAATGTGCCGTTGGGGGTGTGCCGAAACAAAGAAGGAACGGCGGCGGATTCTACCCCCCCTTATAGAGACCTTATAGAGACCTTTTAGAGACCATATAGAGACCAAACTCCTCTCACACTCCGCTGATGCTTCGGGACGACTGCCTTGCGAAAGCGGAGGAGAACGTAGGCGCATTTAGAGCTATCTTTAAGGAAAGAAGAGCTAATTATGAGAACAATACTTACGTTGATGCTGTGTATGGTATGCTGTGTGGGAGCATTGGGGCAGCCGAAGGAGGAGGACGCGATAAGACAGATGCTGGGGACGCAGGTGACGGAGTGGAATAAGGGGAATATAGCAGGATATATGGTGGGGTATTGGGAGGATGACAGTCTTGTGTTTATCGGCAAGAACGGGCCTACATATGGATACAAGACTACTCTGGACAGGTATAAAAAGAGCTATCCCAACGCTGAAGCAATGGGTCGGCTAACGTCGACGGTGGTGAACATGAAGCGACTGTCGGACGAGTATTATTTTGTGATAGGGAAATGGCACCTGGCGAGAAAGGCGGGCGATCTGAGCGGATCTTATACGCTACTTCTTCAAAAAATCGAAGGGAAGTGGGTGATCATAAATGATCACAGCTCTTAAACGCTGACTAAAAGGACTGGGAAGTGCGGTAGTATGAAGTACCCGCCTGGACGACGATGAGGCGCTGACGGTGCTGATAGCGTGGATTGGGGTAGAACGGAATAGTGCGTTCGTCCATATAGACCAGATCGAGCTTTTGGATGTTGGCAAGAGAGAATGGGAGCCTCATGGCACCACAATAGACTACATCCAGTTCCTGCAGGTATTTACACTTGCCTATGGTTTCTGGTATTTCGACAAGACGGTTTCGGGAGACATAGAAGAACTTGAGGCTTTTGAGGTTTCCCATTGCGGGCGGGAGCTCTACCAACATATTATCCGCCAGGTCGAGGAGCTCTAGTTTGGTAAGATCAGTAATTTCATGAGGTATTGACTCGAGGAGATTGGAAGTGAGGCTTAGCTTTTTAAGATTGTGGAGACGCCCAAGACTAGCCGGAACAGTGGTGAGCAGATTATTCTTGACGGAGAGCTGCTCAAGGTTTGTAAGATATCCTATAGAGTCCGGCAGGCTTTCCAGCTTATTGTAGCTTAGGGACAGATATTCGAGGTTCTTTAGTCTACCCACCGCTTCGGGAAGGTGTGTCAGCTCATTCTTGGATAGTTTGATGCTTCTCAGCTTACGGCAGTTAAACAGGCTTGGGGGAAGAGAAGTAAGGTCATTATTATTAAAGTTAACCTCCTCAAGATTGGGGAACTGGTCGAATATATCCGGCAGGGCTTTGAGGTGCTTATAAGTAATGCGGAGGGATACTACCTTTTCCTTTTCGTACAAGGCTTCTTCGAAGCTTCTATGGATAACTTTCGCCCATGTAGCGGGTGAAGCAAAGAGCAATAAAAGCAGTATGACGCAGTACCGATGGGCCATATTTAAATTTACGACATCCTGCCGGAAAAAGGTGTTAAGAACTGTAAGGGATTTGTAATATTATCTAGTCAGTTGTTTTAACTCGGCACTTGAAATGATCTTGTAATCGGTAGGTATTGTGAAAAGGGAGGTCTCTACCGGTCTGATCTCGACTTTCTGCACCTCAAGATGAAGTGCGGAGCCATCATCCCTGGTAAAATCGAAGACAAGTGGCAGGTATTGAATACCCGGGAACCTTTCGAACAATCCGGCATCGACGAGTTGAAGATCCTTTGAATAAAAAATCAGTGCGGTGCTTCCGTCTTTATATGTGATTGTGGCCTTTGTTGCGGGGTAACCTACGTAGCTTTCATTGACATCCTGCGCAGCAAGGGAAAATCCTTGAAATTTTTTTTGCCTCTGCATGTATTCGGGGTAATCCATCTGCACGGCATAACGAACATCGGCCAAAGTTTTCAGAGAGTAAACGGTGCTATTTCGGTTGTGGATGATAATTGAATTGTTATACCCTGAAGACATCTTTATGTCTTTACGAATCATGCCATCCTTGAAGGATAATGTAAACGAGCCTGTAGCCTTTGATGGTTCATTAGGAGACGCTTTGGACGAGATGGTGTATGTGACGACGCCTTCAACGAAATCTTTTTGTGCAAACGAGGAGGGGGCGTTAAGTAGTAAGATTGCCAGGGCTGAAAGAAGGGGCAGGCATTTCATAATTGTTACTTGTTAGACGTGATTAATCATAGGGCAAAAAAAAGTCCCCTGCGTTAGCAAGGGACTTAAGATAATACTTCTATTCTTTTTTACTGGTGCGTGATCTTGCGAGTTGCAACTATCTTTCCCTGGCTATTAATTAATCTAACAAAATATATGCCGGAAGGGATGTCAGTAAGATCAAGCTTGGCGCTGTTGCCGTTTACTTTATAAACGCTTACTGCCTTACCTATGAGGTTATATATGGCAATGTTCTTAACGCCGAGAGCAGAATTAAAGATAACATTTACGTGGGCCTTAGCAGGGTTAGGATAGAGCACTACATCGTCGTCATTTTTAACAACAGAAGTTATCCCTAATGATCCTTTTGAGACTACATAAGTCACCTGCCTGGAATAACTATTTGCAACATCAGTCGCCTCTACTGTAAGCCAGGCAGACGAACTGTGCAATGCGTTATCACCATTGAAGATTGCCTTGAATGTACCGGGCGTAGTGGGCGCGTAGGCATCAGAAGTTTCAGTTGTTACACCTGCGAGTAAGTCGGAATCCGCATAGCAAAGAAAATTATCACAGAAACCCTTCCACTCCCATCCATTTGAAACGTCTCGTGCGACAATCTTCCAAGTCAAAACAATTGGGCTCGATGTTTTGTTGATCACACTATTGTGCACATCTATGTCTTCACCCATTTTATGAAAACTTTCCTTCGCGGTATCACCCTTTTGTGTAGTAAAGCTTACCGACTGAGCAACACCCGAGAAATTAAACACTATAAGAGAAAGGACCCCAAGTAAAATCTTCTTCATATACATACATTCTTACCGTGCAAGGTAAATACTTTATTAATTTAAACCAAATAAGTAGATCATAAAACTGTTAAATACCTTTTGCTCACACGGCTGGTTATATAATTTTCGTAACATTGTTCCGTTAGCAATAAACAATAAATGTGCCATGACATCAGGGAAATATAAGCGTCTGAAAGGAATTAAAAGCTTTATAGCTGGTATTGCCACAATGGCAGTTATTTCCTTATTTATTCAGGGGAAAAGTACCGATTCTTACTTTGAGATATCAAAGAACCTGGACATTTTCGCCACACTATTCAGAGAATTGAATACGTATTATGTTGATCCTGTGGAACCTGGAAAGCTTGTTAAGACAGGAATAGATGCCATGCTTGAGGATCTGGACCCCTACACCAACTACATTACCGAATCGGACATAGAAGAGTATGAATTCCAGACGACCGGGAAGTATGGCGGAATCGGGGCTACAATGAGAAAAAAGGGTGATGACATTTACATAGGAGACGTATATGAAGCCAGCCCCGCTCAGAAAGCCGGTTTACATCCTGGCGACCAGGTGGTTTCCATAGATAACCATCTTATTAAGGGAAAAACAATTGATGAGATCAGCGTTCTTCTGAAGGGATCACCAGGCACTCAGGTAACCATTAAAGTAAAAGACGCCTACACAGCCGAAGAATCTCAGAAAATAGTAACAAGGGGCGAGATAGAGGTAACAAGCGTTCCTTATGCCGGACTGGTAGGTAAGGATAAGAATATTGGCTTTGTAAAACTGACTCAATTTACTCCCGGGTGCACCAGGCTGGTAAGAAATGCGCTGGATAGTTTGAAGGGCGCTGCAACAAACTTGCAGGGTGTAGTATAGATCTTAGAAACAATCCAGGGGGATTACTTGATGAAGCGGTCAGCATGTGTAACCTCTTCATTGATCGTGGACAACTCGTGGTTTCTACCAAAGGTAAACTGTCGGAGATGGACAAAGACTACAAAACACTGGGAGCTGCCTGGGACACAAAGATACCTGTCACCGTTTTGGTGAATCATTCTTCAGCATCTGCATCTGAGATAGTGGCCGGTACGCTTCAGGATCTCGACCGAGGTGTTATTGTTGGCGAGACCTCCTATGGCAAGGGACTCGTGCAAGTGACCAGACCGCTGGGATACAACGCACGCCTAAAACTTACTACTGCCAAGTATTACACACCGAGCGGCCGATGCATTCAGGCGATTGACTATGCCCATAGGAACGCGGACGGCAGTGTTGGCCAGGTTCCTGACTCTCTCAAAAAGGTATTCACGACGAAAGGGGGCCGCAAAGTGAAGAGCGGAGGTGGAGTGGAGCCAGACATTAAGATAGAGGACCAACCTCTGAGTAAATTGGCAGTGGCGCTCTACACCAAGAACTACTTATTTGACTATGCTACTCAGTATGCAAAGCAGCACCCCAGCATTCCAGCGGCTGGAACCTTTGCACTGACCGACCCTGAGTTTACGTCATTCAGCAAGTGGCTCGAGGGTAAAGATTACTCCTACAAATCTCAAACAGAGGTTGCGCTTGATAGTCTAAAACAGGTAGCCAGCAGGGAGAAGTACTTCGAAGCGATTAAGTCCGACTTTTCAGCTGTTCAGAGCAAAGTAGCCCACGACAAGCAACAGGATCTATTGAAGCATAAGGAAGAGATCAAAAAGCTGCTGGAGAACGAGATAGTGTCCAGATACTATTATTTAAAAGGCCGAATAGAGCATAGCCTTCGTTCTGATAAGGACATTGAAAAAGCGACGTCGCTTATTATTCAGCCATCTCAGTATCAAGGAGTGTTACAGGCAAAAAGATAACAGCGCAAATACGCAAGGATATAGAGGGAGATTTAGGTCTTCCTTTATTTTGATCCCATCATTAAGAACATTGAGTTTACTCATCCTTCTAATAACCTACTATGGCTTATATAGAATTTGTCGTGCTTAGCACTGAAGACTATGTACAAGTAATACATAAACAAAAAAGCCGCAACAATGGTTACGGCTTTGCTCC
>CAMPJV010000181.1 GCA_946886975.1 uncultured Taibaiella sp.
AAACTCTAAATCCTAATTTCTAAATCCTAAACCAAAAGGAAGCTCTAAATCCTAACAAGCTAACAATGTCTACTTTCTCTAAAAGGTTACGCTTACCACTTAAGCGTCAACTGCTTACACTTGGAATAGAGGGCAAAATTACAAATTACGACTGACAAATGGGTTTCTGGCCAGACTTTATGGTTTATGTTTAAGGGTTTGGAGCTTGACCTTACATGTTGATGTAGTTCATCAGGAGGTTATACCTGTCCTGCATATCCTCGTAATGGGCTTGCTCGCCGTAGACGTTCTTTACTATAAAGTTATGGCGCTCGAAGGTGGCGGCGAGGCCCTGCAGGTCGGTGCGGTTGGTCTTTAGGGTGATCTCTATCTTGCCGGTGACCTTGTTCGTGAACAATTGAGTGCTTATGACTATGACTTCTTCGCTCTCACAAATACGGGCTATCTCTGAAAGGCTGTAATCGCGGGGGTCTAACTCGATGATGATGATGCCGCCGGGGTTGTCTACTCCGCTGTTTTCGGTGATATATCTAAGGAGGTCATCCCTGGTGATGGCTCCGAGGTACTTGTTTTCGTTGTCGACCACCGGAACTATGGAGAGGTTTTGCTGGTGGGCTACCCTCATGGCTTCATAGGGGTGGCCGCTGGCAAAAACCGCCGGACGGTAAGTGAGGAAAGTGGCCTTACTAAGCGGCGACTCGGGAGTATCCCAGTCGAGGAGATCGTTCTCCTGCACCAGGGCCATGTACTTTTCTTCAGCCAGGAGGGGAATCTGGGTGAGATTGCTTTCCTCCATCAGGAAGAGGGCCTTGCTACCAGTGTCGGTAAGTAAAAGTGTTGGGACGATGGGTGATATTAGCTGCTCTATTAACATTCTTCATTCACGAGATTCAAAGTACCGTGCTATATATACAACAATACAAAACCTGCACCAGTTTAACAACCTGATAAGTAAATAACAGTGGCATGACAAACATTAGGGAATCCTTAGCCTTTATGCCGCTGCAGGAACTCGCCCAGGATCTGATTGAACTCCTGCGGCACTTCCATCATGGGAGCGTGGCCGCACTTGTCTATCCAGTGGACCTCGGAGGTGGGCAGAAGCTGGTGAAACTCCTCGGCCACCATAGGCGGAGTGATCGTGTCATTCTTGCCCCAGATGAGACAAACCGGCACTCTGATATCCTTGAGCTCGTCGCCAAGGTTGTGCTTGATGGCGGAACGGGCAAGGGAAATGATCTTTAAGGCCTTCAGTCGGTTGTTGACTATGCTATATATCTCATCCACCAGCTCTTTGGAAGCTACTTTAGGATCGTAGAAGGTGAGTTCTGTCTTCTTGCGGATATATTCGTAATCGCCACGCTTGGGGTATGTTTCGCCCATGCCATTCTCGAAGAGGCCGGAGCTACCGGTAAGCGTAATGGTCTTTATGTTGTTCTGATTCTTGAGCGCATAGACGAGGCCGATGTGGCCACCGAGGGAGTTTCCCATGAGGTGGACCTTGGTGAGCCCCTTCGCCTCTATGAACTTCGTGACGTGCTTGGCAAGGCCAGCTACCGAAGTCTCCAGGAGATTGAGCTCATAGAGAGGCAGGATAGGGATAATGACCTTATGCGTTTTGCGGAAATGCTCGACCAGATCTTTAAAGTTGCTAAGGGCGCCAAATAAGCCATGTAGCAAGACGAGAGGCTCGCCCTCTCCTTCCTCCACAAACTTGAATTTGCCTAAGTGTTGTATTTCGTATTCCATCAAGTGCTTTAAAGACGGTGCTAAAATAACACTGTTTCGGTTATTATTATACAGAGGCGCATTCAGAATACCCATATTATGCCCTGAACGAAGCGGGACCCGTTGCTTTAGATAGCTGCAGCACGAGCGGGAGGCGGAATCAAGATCCTATGAAAGACTATAGAAAGTACTATTCAAAGGCGTGGCATCCGTAGGGGTACAGCGGTGTTACTCCGTGGTTACACCGTATTTACCCCGTATATATCCCGTATTTACCCCGTATTAACTCCATCTATGCTCCGGGGAAGACCGTGGTAAATGGCATAGACGATCTTAAGAAGATGGAGGAGTTCCCTGGAGGAGAGGGCCGGGGTAAGTTTTTACATCAGGGCGCAATGCTTTTGAGTTGATGCAGGGGATTTGCGGTAGAGAAATTTCACATAGTTCTACAGCGCATTGAGCTAACTTTGCAGCGGATTTATACACACTATGTTGCAGCAATATTGTCCTTCGCTGACAAGCTACGAGCGGCTGAAGACAAGGGAAGTAAAAGTTGGGGATCTTCTGATAGGAAATAATAATCCCATTCGGATACAGACTATGACGACCACTGATACGATGGATACGGAAGCTACCGTGGCCCAGACTATCCGTTGTATAGAAGCAGGGGCAGAACTGGTGAGGATAACGGCGCCGAGCAAGAAAGAGGCTGAGAACCTGCTGCAGATAAAGAACAGGCTGCGGGAGCTGGGATATACCACACCGTTAATCGCTGATATACACTTTACGCCTAATGCTGCGGAAATAGCGGCAAGAATCATCGAGAAGGTGAGAGTGAACCCTGGGAACTACGTTGATAAGAAGAAGTTTGACTTTATAGAGTATTCTGAAACCGAGTATGCTGCGGAGATAGAGCGGATACGGGACCGGTTTACGCCTCTTGTAAAGATCTGCAAGGAATATGGGACGGCGATGAGAATCGGTACTAATCATGGGTCTTTGAGCGATAGGATCATGAGTAGGTATGGGGACACGCCGATTGGAATGGTGGAGAGCGCTATGGAGTTCCTGAGGATAGCGAGGGATGAGCGCTACCACGAGATCGTGCTAAGCATGAAGTCGAGCAATCCGCAGGTGATGGTGCAGGCGTACAGGCTACTGGTGCAAAAGATGGATGAGGAATTTGGAGAGTGTTACCCACTGCACCTGGGAGTGACGGAGGCTGGTGACGGAGAGGATGGAAGGATAAAGAGCGCTATAGGGATAGGTACGCTGCTGGAGGACGGAATAGGTGATACTATAAGGGTGTCGTTGACGGAAGACCCTGAGTTTGAGATACCAGTATGCAGGGATATTGTGAAGAGATACAATGACCGGGCGGGGCATGAACCTATTGCTGCGCTGACAGAAGAAGAGAAGGTGGCGTTGCCGTATAGCCCATTCCAATATAAAAGGAGAAAGACAACGTCTGTAGGCAAGATGGGCAGCGGGCATGTGCCCGTTGTTGTGGCGGACTTTATGAATACAAAGGAGCTGCAGCCTAAGGACCTGGAGGCTGTTGGATACAAGTATGATGCTACTACCGATAAGTGGAACATAGGCGATGCTGCGGCTGACTATATATACACAGGTGATCATGAGGTTGGGTTTAGTATTCCCGGAACGCTGCAGGTGATAGTGAACTATGCGACATGGCTGGGCACAGATGAACCAACGAAGTACCATCCATTGTTTCAGCTACGGGAATATCTTGAATATAAAGAGCGTATTCAGACGAAGCATTTTGTGGTTGTAGATGCGCATGCCAAATGGACTACTCTGCAGTTGCTGATAGACAGGGCGAAGCAGAATGAGTTTTTGGTGCTTTGCTTGGAGAGCACGAACCGGCATGCAATGGTGTCAATGAGGAGGTTCCTTACGGAGCTGATGCAGCAGGGGGTTAAGACTCCGGTGATCATTTGCAGCGAGAGTATGAAGGAGACTGTTGATGACCAGCTCATTCATTTTGCTACGGATGCTGGCGGGCTGCTGCTGGAGGGATTGGGAGACGGTATCTGGCTGTGGAACAATATGCAGGAGATGCAGAACGCAAAGGCAAGCGGCAGGACTTACCTGGAGGTGAAGAACAATCACCAGTTCCTGAACAATACTGCTTTTTCTATACTGCAAGCTACGAGAACGAGGATCAGCAAGACGGAGTATATAAGCTGCCCAAGCTGTGGAAGGACGCTATTTGACCTGCAGGAGACAACAGCAAAGATACGCTCGGCTACGCATCACCTGAAAGGAGTGAAGATCGCCATAATGGGATGCATAGTGAACGGGCCGGGGGAGATGGCTGATGCAGACTTCGGGTACGTAGGCAGCGGGCCGGGGAAGATAACACTATACAGAGGCAAGGAAGTGGTGAAGCGGAACGTGAACAGTGACATAGCAGTGGATGAACTGATACAGCTGCTGAAAGACAATGAAGCGTGGATAGAGCCAACTATGGCTTAGCCTCAAGCTCTTTCTTTTCCAGCTCCCTACTCTTGCGGTCAAGAATGATGAGAATAGCTATGCTCAGGTAGAAAAGGGCTCCCACCTTATGAGTTTCCAATAGTTCAGAGAAGAAGTTATTGATAAAGCCAGCGGCAAACATCATTGCCATGGCCAGGGTTATCTTTTTATAGAACCTGTCCTTAAACCGGTAGTACGTCTTCTGAGCCTGTGCAAAGACAACCATTACAAGAACTGCATAGAGGATCATCGCAGGCCAGCCCTGCTCTACAAGCATAAGCAGGAAGTAATTGTGGGTAGTAGACTTCTCAGGATTGCGACTTACCCACGTGCGGAAAGAGGAAACTGCGTAGGGCTTGTAGTGGTAGTAAAAGGAATTGGGGCCGTAACCGGTAAGCGGTCTGTCGCCACTCATCCTGATACCAGCTATCCATCTGTAGAGACGCTCCATAGACGACATGTCTTCACCACGGAAGGTAGCGATGATGTGGTCGGTCCAGGTCTTATGCATGTAGGTCCTGTCAAGCTCCGGGCGGTAGCTGATGAATCTGTTGTTACTGATCATGAACGCCAGTATCAATGCCATCATGCCATAGAATGCAGGCATCACCAGATTGACAAGCCGAAGGCGAATGGCTATGTAGATGACGTAGGCGAAAACCACTGCCACCATTGCGGCGCGGGCGTAAGTGAAGTAGATAGCAGGCAGGAAGAAAATGATGATGATAAGCAGCAGGCCTCTGACGATCCAGTTCATGCCACGGGTAAGTGGATATGCCAGGCAGAGGACAGGGAAGAACATCGACATTACGGTGGAGTAGTCCACGTGGTTATAGTAAAGGATGCCTATAGCCTTCTCCACTTTGCGGAAGTTGAAGCCTATGCGGTAGTGCTGATAGAAGATGAAGACCATTGTGACGAACAATGGAATAAGGAAAAACACAAAGCCTTTCCGGAAATCTTTCTTCTCCTTAAAGATGAAGAGTGGAAGAACTAGAAAGGAAACCAGGAACCAGCACTTTGCCAGGAGAAATTTGACAGAATAGAGCAGCTCAGTGGAAAAGACTACTGTGACAATAAGCCAGATGAACTGCAGGACTATTATCACTACCAAGGGATTCTGCCACCACCAGCGTGGAATGAGTGCTGGATTATTGGCCCACATGAGTACGAACACCAGCAGGAAGAACCACATCATGGGCTCATCGGGCAGGGATGTAGATAATGCTCCGCCTGCGAACTCTAGCTGTATGGAGAATGGAATAAAGGCCAGGAATATCCAATAGGCGGTCTTCCAGTTAATGCCAACCAACAGGATGTATAAATAAACAAAGGGCACGCCCAACAGCAGGTAGCTTCCAGTGAGGCCGAATAGGGCTACACTAAGAAAGAGCACAGCAAAGCTTATGTTCCTGCCAACCTTGTTATCTGTACCTGTTAGTTGCATTAGCGATTTACAGAAACGACCATCTTATAATAGGAAGTGAGCAGCAGATAGAGAATGCTGAAGAACAATCCGAGAAAGAAGCTTGCGGCAAGCACTATGG
>CAMPJV010000182.1 GCA_946886975.1 uncultured Taibaiella sp.
TTATCAGTTCCGCTTGCCTTATTATCAACTTGTGTATCAATCAGTTATTCAAATAACTCCCGACGGTTGACCTTGCCCATAAGACAATGATTTAGTGTTTAGACTAAAGTTATAGAGAAAGGTTTAAAGAAGTAAAGAAATAAGATAATATATATTGGCCCGATGTTTTAAACATCCTATATAGCTAACTCATTATGATACATCCTTCAACAGACTTAAGATTCATCAGCCCGGAAATAGGAATAGGAGTGGTTGCCACAGAATTCATTCCGAAGGGAACCATAACCTGGGCGTTCGATCCACTGGACCAGGTGTTCACGCCAGACGACATGAACAGTATGAAGCCATTCTTCAGGAACTTTATAGATAAGTACACCTACAGGGACAGCGATGGAAATTATGTGCTCTGCTGGGACCATGCCCGGTTCGTGAACCATAGCTACCATTCAAACTGCATCTCTACCGCATACAATTTTGAGCTGGCTGTGCGGGACATATACCCAGGGGAGGAGCTGACAGACGACTATGGCTACTTGAATATTCCTGAACCATTTTATGCTATTCCAGAGCCTGGCAGCGACAGAAAATGCGTTATGCCTGATGACCTGCTCCGCTATCATGAACTATGGGATGCTCAACTGCGGAGTGCATTTAGCAGGTTCAATATTGTAGCGCAGCCCCTCAGTGACCTCATTGACCCCGCGTTTGAAGAAAAAGTGAGATTGGTTGCGTCAGGCAAGGAAGAAATGGATTCGATCCTAAAGTGCTATTACGACCCCGACAACAGGATGGCAGCTTAAAGAAGTAAAAAAATCAGAGTTCTAATTCTAAATTATAATTATGAAACAGCTATTCTCATTTGTCATTCTTATAATGGGTCTTCAATGCTCCTATTCGTCATCTGCACAAAGCTGCTGCTCCCAGGACGAGGGGTGGCTCGCAATGGCATCCACCAAGGAGTTTGAGGCTGCTCACCTGGCACCAGTCCCCTTTGAATTCACACCACAGGGAAATGCCACTATGATCACATTCAATACCAGGGATGCGAAAGAGGGGCATGCTTACTACATTCCATCAGATAGGCCAACCAACAAGGTACTTCTGCTTTTCCACGAGTGGTGGGGACTGAATGACTATATAAAGAAGGAGGCGGAGCGATGGAGCAAACTGTTAGGGAATGTGGATGTGTATGCCGTAGACCTCTATGACGGCAAGGTGGCAACAACAGCTGAAGAAGCAGGTAAGTTATCGAAGGGCCTGGATCCGAAGAGAGGCGAGAACATCGTAAGCGGCCTGCTGGCAAAAGCGGGAAGAGACAAAGAGATAGCTACAATGGGCTGGTGTATGGGAGGAAGCTGGGCGTTCACGGCAGCGGTGTTAGCCGGACAATCGGCAAGAGCGACAGTAATGTACTATGGATTCCCGGAAAAAGAGGCCAAGAGAATAAGACCTCTTAAGACCGATGTGCTATATATATGGGCTGCAAAGGACAAGTTCATAACCAAGGAGGTTGTTACGGCCTTTCAAAAGAATGTAGAAGCAACAGGCAACAAGATGATATGGCATACGTTTGACGCGGACCATGCCTTTGCCAACCCGAGCAACCCTAAGCACAACGCGAAAGCCGAAGAAGAAGCAAGGGACATTACCTTAAAGTTCCTGAAGGAGAAACTTCAGATCGAGTAAGCTTTTTAGTGCTATTATCTTATAAGGATGAAATTACCCTTCAGGATATTCTCCTTCCTGGAATTGTCAATGTAGTACCTGGCCATGTAGCTGTAGGTACCGACCTCTGCCGGTATTCCACCAAACTGTCCGTCCCATGCTGCGCCTGGCTTGTCTGATGAGAACACTTCCTGTCCCCAGCGATTGAAGACTGACAGTGCAAAGCCCTTTAGCGAACAGTCTTCGGGAAATATAGCACGAAACACGTCATTCCTCCCGTCACTATTTGGAGTAAATGCGTTTGGCACACTCACTTTGCAGTTGCAGGTATGTTCGGTGATAATGATCGTATCTGCGTTCCTACAGCCGTTAACATCCACCTCAAGCACATACGTCCCGCCTGACGAAATCTTTATCGAGGGAGTATTCTGTCCGCTGCTCCACAAATATCTGCCACCAGGCTCTTCATGCAAAGTCTGCAATACAAAAGCATGTTCTTCTGCACAAATCAAGGAATCAGCGCCAAGATTCACGTCTGGCGGATCACTTACAACTACATCCCGCTGAACTACCTGATCAGGGCAATGACCATACATAGCAGTAAGATTTACGGCATAACGACCGGGCATCGCGTAAGCATAATAAAAAGCAGCCTTATCCTGCATGGTGGACCCATCGCCCATTTCCCACCTGAGGCCTACATTTCCCTCCTTTGTATAGGAAGCCTGTACATTGATTTCCTTGCCTGCACAGATAATGCTATCACTTAACGTGACCTCCACTGCGGGCATTGGGTCCACTACCAATTGTCTCACGAAAGAATCCACACATTTATGAGCGTTCACTCCTGTGAGCCTTACGTTGTAGATTCCAGGCACCAGATATGTATGCTGAGCATCGACGGATGTCAGGTCCGTGCCGTTCTCAAGGCTCCATAGAAAGTGTACCGGCCCTTTAGCAATATCATAAGCAGAGGTGTTGAGAAAGGCTACCATTTCACCCTGGCAAATAGTATCACTGCTGGCGGCGAAGGAAACATCAAGGGTATTAATAAAGTCCAGTGTCCTGCTCATGCTGTCTGTACACGTTTCATTAGCACAGATAAGCTGGACTGTATAGCTGTTCTGTCCTGCGTAGGTATGCTGAGGGGCAGGAATCCCTGCCGAAGAACCATCACCAAATGTCCATGTAAAAAAAGTTGCTCCAGTAGACTGATCCTGGAATAACACAGTGTCCGTAGTACAATTATAGCGAGTCATGTATGTAAACGCAGCAGTTACCTTCCTGTCCTTCACAATCGTCCTGATGGTATCTCTCCACATACATCCTCCCTGGTTGGCCGGAGTTGAAACAGTGAGGACAAAACTGGTATCGGATAACGGAGCCACTACGGGATCTAATGAATTGCCACCAGTAATAACATATGCCGACGGCGTCCAATGATAGTTAAGGCTTATGCCACCTCCACCAGAGTGTGTGACCAACGCATGAAGCGTGTCCCTAAAACTACCGCAACCCTTGATTGTATCCAGGTCTTTGTCAAAGCTGATGGAGGCCGATGGAAGGATAAAGTTGAAAGTGTCGGTTATTGGGCCGCAGATAGAATTTGACTTCAGGAGTACCGTTGACGTAGCCTGGGTACTTACGGAATAGAGTGGCCCGGTTCCTGATACGATAGCTGGTCCTGATAGGACAGACCAGGTATACGGACCTTTTCCACCGGCAACAATGGTCTCTGTCATAGCCTTCGCACAATTGTAGAGACTAGTACTTACCCCAATGACCTCAGTATTGCAGCCAGAGCACTCTGCGAAATCAATAGGCGGCTTAGGCCAGGGCATCTGCACAGGCGGAGAAAAAGTAATAGCAGTACAGGTAATCTTTCCTCTAAAGAGATTGTTATTTACATGGTTAGTATAAAAGATCTCATCACCTATAATAGAGAACCCTCCACCACCGTTCGTTGATGGTATGCCGATAAGCGGCCACATGCCGAGAAGATTGCCATTCTTATCATACTTTCTTAACCGCTGCTGACCTGACGTATTCAGCACATAAAAGTTTCCCCTGCAGTCGGCCACAAGGTCAGCAATACCATTAAAGGGTCCGGGAATCGTTACAATCGGCGAAGCATTAGTTGTTCCATCATACCTGTAAACTGTATTGGTGATAGGATCGATACTAAAAATAAGTCTCCCCCCCGCACCAATGTTGACAGCTGCGTTGGATCCAATGGAATGACCCGTATTGATCCAGTTGCCGTTGCTATAGTAGAAGTAGACTCCATTTCTTACCGTATAGAAAGTACTCCCTATTGCGGTTGAGTTCAGGGGAGCGCTTACAGCCAGGCCGGACGAAGTGGCCAGGTAAGGAATGGTATTCTTCACCGGATTGGATGCTGACAATGGCTGTGATGGATCATAATTATAGATACCTCCAGGGTCAAGATAATAGAGCATGGCATCACCAGCATCGCACTGCGGCAATTGCGCATACACATCCTGAAAATCTGCGGCAAGGGCGATTAGCAACCATAAGAGACTATACTTCGTCAGGCTCATAAAAACCTATTGAGTTATCAGTACCTTCTTGAAGACTGTATAAACTGAGTTGTGGTAAGTATCCCTAAGTCATTTTTCTGTAAGAAATCAGCCTTACCTCTACTGCACCTTCTACACCTAAGCCTTAATTGCTGACGCACACATGGCGACCATAAATCGGTGGGAAATCAATTAACCGAATAACATGCGCTTGCATCATGGTAAGACGCACAAGGCGCAAAGAAGGTTGATAACCTGCACAGCTATTTGCTATCCATAATTCGCGGTAACTTACTTATGTGCAATGAGAGGTATGAAGTTTTTCCTATTTTTATGACAAGCGGAAATAGCTCAATGGTAGAGCATCAGTTTCCCAAACTGAAGGCTGCGGGTTCGATCCCCGTTTTCCGCTCTCTCACTTTTCACTTCACTTTCAGCGGCCAGGGTTTAGCTTTGCTCCAATTTTAGCACAAAGAGTATGACCTTGTTCGATAAGATACACGAAGCGTTAGCTTATATACGCTCCAGCATTGATAACGCTCACCCCAGTGCCGGCATCATTCTTGGCAGCGGCCTGGGAGGGCTTATAGATATTATTCAGAAAACCGCGGAGATTAGCTACAGTGATATTCCCCATTTCACAGCATCGACGGTAGAAGGCCATGCCGGAAAGTTCGTATTTGGCACACTTGCCGGAAAACAGGTGGTGATGATGGCAGGACGTTTTCATTTCTACGAAGGCTACAATATGGAGCAGGTTACCTTTCCAATAAGGGTCATGAAGGCCCTTGGCGTTGAGACCCTCTTTGTGTCAAATGCAGCAGGTGGCATGCACAGAGACTATGTAGTTGGAGATCTTGTTATCATCAATGATCATATCAACCTTTTCCCGGAGCATCCCCTGCGAGGACCAAATGACGAACGGCTGGGCACACGTTTCCCGGACATGAGCGAGCCATATGACCTTGCCCTTGTAGATATGGCAAAACAGATCGCCGAGGAAAAGGAAATTAGGGTTCATACTGGTGTTTATGTGGGCCTGACGGGTCCGACCTTTGAAACCAGGGCAGAATACAACTGGCTGCATGTAATTGGCGGAGACGTAGTAGGCATGAGCACTGTACCTGAGGTAATCGTGGCGAGGCATGGGGACATGAAAGTCTTTGCAGCCAGTGTAGTGACAGACCTGGGAATACGTGAAGAGCTGAATGTGATCACCCATGAGGAGGTGCTGGAGGCTGCAAATGCGGCAGCCCCCAAGTTAGCGGCCCTGGTGGAGGAGCTTGTAAGGAGGCTTCCGGCTGCCGGAAACTAACTTTCAGGCCCGCCAGCGAATCCCCGCTTTCGATTAACTTTGCAGGATGATAATTATTCCCACTGTGAAGCATCATACCGGGAATGGTATCAACCAGTAAATAAAACAACGAACCTTTGCAAAGAGCCGGCTTTACTTTTTACCCGTTTATTGCCGTCCTTTTCCTGTCTGGCCTAAGCCTCCGCTCCCTGGCGCAGCAGATACCCGCCCCGGTTCCCGGTGCCCCGGTCACCCTGCAGAAT
>CAMPJV010000183.1 GCA_946886975.1 uncultured Taibaiella sp.
CTTTCTATTTTTAAGAATATGCATTCGTTCTCGTAATTACCTTTCTCGGGCCCATGCATGGTGAAACGCCAACGCCCGCCGGGATTGGGATCAAACTCATGGAAGGTGTTAGTGAAGCCTGCGGGCCCCCACCACGTCTTTAATTTATCAGGATCTGTCCAGGCGTCGAAGACCTGCGCCCGTCCTGCCTTTATTAATCTTGAACTCACTATCTCACAGTCCGGGGGTACGCTCATGAATTCCTCCAGCGAAATGCTTGTACCTGAAGTGTGCGCCATATAATAGATTTGATACCAAAGCTAAATATTCCCGACATGATAAGGACTTGCTCTTTGGTGCCTGGGAGCTGTTGGTAAGACGTAGTTCGTATGCGAATGGCTAAATACCAGAGAAGCAGTTTGGGCGCCAGGATATCGTTTCAGCGTTGCGACCAGACAAGGATGTGCAACTAACGCCCTGCTGCGCGCCAGGATTTTAAGACAGGGGTAGTTGACATGTCTTTGTTATTGCAAAGGCAGACTCGGGAAGGTGCTTAAACTTGCGGCGGACCTGGCCATAGAAGATGATGCATATACCTGAGAGGATAACAGAGGCGCATTCGGTTGGGGGCTGGAGGCGGACATTTATCGAGGGAAAGCTTGTGGCATTGCAGGGAGTTAGTTCCGACTGTTCGATGTGGGCCAATGCTTTCCTGCGACCGGGAAGGAAGGACAAGGCGGCTGTGACGACCCTGAAGTGAGTGGCATCGTGAGGTTGGTGGAGGGCGTCTGCAGGGGAGAAGGACGAGATGATGATGTCCGTGGCGCCGGAAGCGGGGTCGATGAAGCTGACGTGGTCGGGGTGGAAAACTGTGTCGAGGTGAGTACGGGCATTCCACTGAAGTCCATCGAGAAGGGTATGGTTCCAGGTGTTTTATGAAAAGGAACTGTCTTCGGGCGAGATGGAGGATTGAAAGGCCCTTCGCAAGCTGGTGGACAAACGGGAACATAGGCTGCCATCCTTGCAATGATCCGTAATAAAGCCAAAGCCTTCCCGGATGGACTTGCCTGAAGAGGAAGCTAAACTATTGACAGCGGCTGAGTGGCGAAAGCGACTATAATGAGGGTGTGTTCGTACCTTCTTTCGGGAGGGGCCGCCGGGAGCCCTGACTATGTTATCACCTTTCTTATTGATATAAGCAGAATAGGTGCCGATCTTGCCTTTGAACTTGACGGGGCCAACGATTTTAGCCATGAGAGATAGGGGTTTTGGTGCAAATTTACGAACATTGGATGGCGCTACAAAGGGCGGTGGAGGCGCGTTATGGAAGAATTTATTCCTAATGGAAGGTACGGGATACCCTGGAGAAAAGCCGGTGCAGATCCGCTCATACTTCGGTGTAACTCCGCTGTAGAACCATAGATATTGCAGGTGCTTTGCTGTTTATTGTAATGTGAGAGCGGGAGGGTATCGCCTGGCTGGTGGGAGTATGGTAAAGGTCACATTACAGAAAATAGGAAGGTACCTGCAATGTCCGTGCTTCATAGTGCCTTGACAGTAGCTTCATACTGGCTTGATCGTGCCTTTAGCAAGGCTGGGAAGAAGCGTGGGTATGGAAACTGCCGGCGTGGGGCAGGAATTTGTTATTGACTCCTGAACTTCTCCAGAGCGGGCTGGATTCTGTAGTTACAGCTCTTGAGCAGTGCGGCACTTTCCTCATAGTTAAGCCCGGTCTTTTCCATCAGTATCCTGATGCCTCTGTCCAGAAGCTTACTATTGCTCAGATACATGTGGGTCATTTTGTTTCCTTCTACTCTGCCGAGCTTGATCATTGAGGCGGTGCTTACCATGTTCAGCACCAGCTTCTGGGCTGTACCGGCCTTCATCCTGGTGCTGCCCGTGACGAATTCCGGCCCCACCAGCACTTCTACGGGGTAGTCGGCGAAACTGCGAACAAAGCTGTCTGGGCTGCAAACGATGCAGCCGGTACTTATGTTGCGCGCCTGGCACTCTTTGAGGGCGTGAGCGACGTAGGGTGTCCGTCCGCTCGCGGCAATACCCAGGACAAAGTCCTTTGCAGAGATGCTATACGCCTCAAGGTCTTTGATGCCCTGGGTAGTATTGTCCTCTGCACCTTCGACAGCAGTTCGAAGGGCGCTGTCTCCGCCAGCAATGAGACCTACTATTAGGCCCGGAGCGATGCCGAAAGTGGTGACACATTCGCTGGCATCCAGGACGCCAAGTCTACCGCTGGTGCCGGCGCCGATATAAAACAGCCTTCCGTCGTCTTCCAGGACTGAGACCACCTTTTCAACAAGCCTTTCGATTTGCGGAAGTGATTGCCCGACCGCGCGCGGTATTTCCTCATCCTCGTCGTTTATAGAAAGAAGGATCTCCGCGATGCTCATTCGTTCTAAGTCATCATAGTTGGAATTCTGCTCGGTTAATGAGGTCGTTGACATGGGGTGAATTCTTGTGGCTAAAGTTATATATCAGAGGAGTGATAAAGTCATGCCTGATGGTATTCTTTAGTGAATACATGAGGGGAATAATTAAATGTCTGCTTCAAACGCAGCGGAGGAAGGTAAATACGCAACGGACTGAGAATGAAATAATCATATAATCATTGTCGCATTTAGTAAAATAGCCCGCATTGTATAAATTAGCGGACCGTTCATGAGTCTACGAGTCTTTTTCGTCCTGGTTTTTCTTCCCTGGTGTAGTGTTTCAAATGCTGACGAGTATTCCAGACTCGAATCAGATTCTGCCAGAATAAGCGCAATGCTGCAAAGCGCTGTATCTGTTATTAAGAGCAATCCAGACAGCGCAATGGAACTAAGCACGAGGGCGTATAAACAATCAATAGCTATAGGATATGGAGCTGGAGTAGCGGAGGCCTCGAGGTTGCTGGGCACGCATGAAATGTACCAGAGCAATTATCAGAAGGCCAGCTTCTACTACAAGAAGGCCATTGACTACTACAAGAAAGTAAACGATCTGCAGAGGCTCTCGAAGATTTATTCGCTGGAAGGGATAAACAACGGTATGCAGATCAAATCGGCACAGGCGCTGGATTGGTTTCTGCAGGCGGTTCACCTTTCTGAACAAATAGGCGACGATGCTGCCGTTGCGGATCTGAACTATAAGATCGGGATCATCTACGGGCAAGTGGAAGACTATGGCAATGCAACGGCCTACCAGTACAAGTCAATAAGGTATGCGGAGAAGACAGGGGACAAGAAGCTGCTGATGGCTGCTTATGGGAACCTCGGAATGCTCCTTGGCCAGAAGAAGGATTACGCGGCTGCGCTCGAAGCCTTGCAAAAGTCGAAGGTTTTATCACTTGAACTTGGGAATTCCAATATATCGAACGTATACCTGAACCTTGGCAATGTATTCCGGGAAACCGGCCGATTTGACTCTTCAGCCTATTACCTGAGAGCAGCGTTGATGCAATACCAGCAGGCGGAATTTCCGATGGGTATAGCCGGAACTTCCAATGCATTGGCCGACCTGCACCTGCAGATGAAGAACTATGATTCGGTAATAGTCTATGCGCGTCAGAGCCTTGCGCTTGCGACAGAGTTTATAGACTATGATCTGATGTACCAGAACAATTCATTCCTGGTACGTGCCTACAATGCACTGGGAAAGTATAAGGAAGCCGCAGGGCTGATAGAAGGGCTGCTGGCCCTGAGAGATAGTGTGGAAGAGAACCGTAACCAGGCAATAGTGGAGCGTACCCGCCTGGGCTATGAGATAAAGCAAAAGGAATCGTCGATCAATGCGCTGGAAGTAGAGAACAAACATAAGACACAACAAAGGAACCTCCTGTTGACTGGTGCGCTTGGCAGCTTCCTGTTTGCGGGACTTGCCGTGTTCAGTTTCTTCAAGATCAGGCGGCAAAATTCATTGCTAAAGAATCAGAAAGAAGACCTGCTGGAACTGCACCAGGTGAAAGACAAGCTATTCTCGGTGCTGAGCCACGACCTCAGGACGCCGCTTTCAGGTGTGCTCGGCGTTATCCCACTGATGGAAGCAGAACTGCTGAGCAAAGAAGAGGAACGCGAGATACTGGCGAACCTGAAATCATCGGCTTCCATTACGCTCGAGACTTTGGATAACCTGCTTGTGTGGGGTGCCAGCCAGTTGAAGCAGGAGGAGCCGGAGGTGGGCCCCGTGGACATGAGGGAGCTTTCGGAAAAGGCTGAAGAGCTTTACAGGAACGTCGCTGCACGGAAGGACGTGAAGCTCGTCAACAACATTGAAGAGAACACAGTTGGCATCTTTGATCAGCACCAGATGGAGTTTATCCTGAGGAATCTGCTGGCTAATGCCATTAAGTTTTCTTATGCAAACCAGGTGGTAGAAATAAAAGGCGGCAGAGTAAAGGACAGAGTAGTTATTGAAGTTCAGGATCAGGGAACGGGTATACCTGAGGAGGCTCTGAAAAATCTCTTTGATCCCACAGTCAGGAAGACGGTAAAGGGTACTTCCGGTGAATCAGGAGTGGGGTTAGGTCTTACCCTTATCAGTGACTTTCTGAAGAAGAACAATGGCTTTATCTCGGTGCGCAGTGAACTTGGAAAGGGTACGTGTTTTAAGATAGATATACCTGCTGCGTAGGCATGGCCTACAAGAGTCTTGATCAATAGCCTTTAAAAGAAAGGCTTTCCTGATCGGCGGAACAGCAGACGTTTGCTCACAATTCTTTGCCCTTCTCCTTCAAATACGTTTCTTTAGCACAGGAAAATGTCTTCATGTTAGCACGATTCCATGCCCTGGGGCAAACTAAGCTTATCTACACTTCGATCGTCTGGCTGGTGATACTTGGCGGAGTCTTTATTCGTATCGCGCATTACCCAAATATCCCGCCAGGGTTTAACCAGGACGAAGCGAGCAGTGCATACGAGGCTTACTCGCTGCTTCGCACCGGGGCCGACAGATGGGGAAATCCTTATCCCTCTTACTTTCCGTCGTGGGGGCCGGGTCAGAATGTGCTATTATCTTACTTGTCAATTCCGTTTATTGCTGTTCTGGGACTGAACGTTTTTTCGGCCAGGCTGGTCGCGCTGATCCTGGGAATCCTGGCACTGCCCTTGTTCTTTTCCACACTCAGGCCGATGGGTAGATTTGCTGCCGTATTCGGAACTGCAGTGCTGGCTTTTGTGCCCTGGCATTTCATGCTTTCGCGCTGGGCTTTGGAAAGTAACCTTTTGCCGTTCTTCATGCTATTGGGCTGCTTTTGCCTGTCTCGTGCGCTTATCTTGGGACAGAGAAGGTGGATATTATGTTGCCTGCTTCCGTTTGCACTGGCTTTGTATGCCTACGGCACGACTGCTATAGTGTTGCCGCTTTTGTTCCTGCTCGTACTGCTGTTTTTCTTTGGCCATATAAGGAAGAATCCAGGTGCCTGGCTACTGTCACTACTGTTCTTTTCAATTGTGTCCTTTCCTTTTGGCGTTGCGTTCTTCAAGAACTTTGTTGTAGGTCATGATATAGGGTGGACCAATCACCTTTTCTTTTCTACGCCATTACATCCAACAAACAGGCTTACACAGGTCGCAAAGCTTCCAATGCCGGAGATCAGAAGCCTAAATCTGGATTTTATTGTAAGAGGATGCGATGATAAGACAAACATGAGCCTGATGCCGCATTATCACCTCCTCTATTTTCAGGCTATTGCGCTGGCGTTAGTGGGGTTTTTGTTCATTGTGGTGCAGCTTATTCGCGGCAGAATGAAGCGATCTTCGCCGGCTAATGTTGTTGTGC
>CAMPJV010000184.1 GCA_946886975.1 uncultured Taibaiella sp.
GTATGGAACTCCGTCGAAATCAACGGAAGCCACATAGCTCTGGCAATCCTCAGCGGCATTTCTCTGGGTAGTGAATCTTGGTGTTATATCGGTTGCTCTTACTGTCTGACCTACGGATGGGAAGTAGATTTCCCAGTCGTTGGCGTAGAACTCTGTAGTAAGCAAGTCGTAATTGGCAGGTACAAGCTGAACGGAGTCTTTCCCTTTTGTGATCGTATTAATGTTTGCCTTAGAGACAAGGAAGGTATCTATCAGGCTGCTGAACATACTGTTCTTTTCATACCTGCGGATGATCATGGTATCACGCTCGTTTTCGCTAAAGCCAACAAAGATCATATCGGGGGCAAGAAAGGGGCAGTGCACATCATTCTCCTTCTTACAGCTCTGAAAAATTAGTACAAGGGCTACTATTAAGGTCAAAAAAGAACCTATTCGCATCATAATTAATTATTTGAAGAGACTAAAGTAATGAATTCAGGAAAAAAACCACAGCTAATTGGGAATTTGCGGCCAAAGCAGCTAAAATATACCCTTCAACCCGTGAAGACAGGCTGCCAGACCTATCACATTAAGCTACTATAAGTGTAGCAACTGACCAGTAAACCTTTGATTCGTCTGCTCGAAAAAAACGGAGTAACGGTATGTGCCTTTGGGGAGGTCTGAAATGTCTATTGTGCGTGCAAGAGGCAGTGTCCTGAGCTTCTGGCCAAAAAGATTAAACAATTCTACCGTACCACTGACAAAGCTGGAAGGATAGTCTATGGTGTATCTTCCATTACCGGCAGGATTAGGGTAGATTTTTAGAGAAATGGCGGCAGAAGACTTCTCAGCGATACCAGGTGTAGAGAAGTGCCCCCTTACTTCAATATTGTCTATCATCCAGCCTGGCTTGTTGGTCTGAACGCTATCACTCTTGAAGAGAAAACGAAAGCCACAGCTCTTGGGTAAGGTCATACCTTTAATTCCAGGATAGACTATACAAATGGCTTCCTGCACCCATCCATTACTATGCCCGCTCCACCACAAAGTTCCGGGGTAAAATGTTGCGCCATAGTTATTCAATGAACCTTCATAGTTTGCTGTCGGCCACTGCAAATAGGTGGTTTCATTTAAAGTCAACCAAGTCTTGCCGGAGTCAATGGTGACCTCCAAGATGCAGGAATCCAGGAGCGTATCAGTATCGTAGTAATGCCAGAAAGAAAGGGAAGTCAGATTGTTCTGCTGCCAGGTGTAGTTGCTATCGCCATAGATGATGACCGCAGACTCGTTACCTACAGGATAGACATTCAGGGTATCAGTCTGCAATGCCTGAGTGCCCGACAATGCGCCTGCAAATCCGGTTTTTTGAACAGTTCCTACCTGCCAGACGTTTCCTGTGAAGGTTGTATCAAAAAGGATCTTACCTACGCCAGTGGAGGTATTCTCAAAATAAAGTGAATCAAACAGGTCAACCTTAGAAAGATCGGTAAGACAATCGCCATCCCATTGCGCCTTACCGGTAAACGACAATAGAAATGATAAGAAGAACAGATAGGCTTTCATAACATCGGGATTAAATAAGACAATCCAAGATATAACAAAAAGCCAAGACTCTATTGAAAATTCAAATATCGAACTGCGCGTGCCGGTAAGCAGGGAGGTCCACACGTTCCTTCATTTTCCTGAAGGACTCGTAAGGACCATCGGTAATAAAGAGGTTTAGTAACCAGGGCGGGATATTGCCACCGGGATCGAACTGGATGGTATACTCCACCTTTATCACCTGATCCTTCATATCGGTAATCGTCCATTGCGCCTTCGACGACCTGATCCTTACCACGTCCTCTTCGGTGGGCAGCAAATCAGGCTTTGCCTGCGAGGAGATGGTGATGACAGAAGGCGATTGCCGGGCTATTTTGAGGTGGGCTATAATGTCACGGTTGGAGAACGGCCACGGACACTCCATCTGGGCATGGTAAATAAGTTCGCGATCGCTTATGGGCTTTACGATTTCCGAAGCTATAGTCTTATAAACCCATTCATGGTTGTTGTTGATGTCGAGGAGAACGGCAAGTAACTGATCTGCCGTTGCATTCATAAAGCATTCGACCTTAACCGCACGGAAACTTTCATTTGGCAGCTTTGCAGTATAGATCTTTATGCCATCCTTGTCCTTGCGGATGACCCACTGAGGGCCGGCCTGCGCTGACGGACAAGCCGCCAGCACCAGCCCAAGTATCAGTAGCGTTCTATTAATGAAATTCAAGTCAAAAGCATGTATGGGTGTGTAAAAGAGGAGACACCTATAAACTATTCACCAGCTTTTGAGAAAGGCAAAAGCCAACATGCTATTTGATGCAACCTAAAGCTCTATATTAGTCTTTAAACAGGAAAAAGCCAAAGCTGTTCTTCTTGTCATTCTGTACCACAAGACTATTGCGGGTCAGAGGCTCATATCCATCTCTTTCAAACCGAACCTGGTAGCTGCCGACGGGCAATCCCTCCAATTCAAATTTCCCTTGCTTATCGGTAAGGACAGTCTTGTTTACGTGGTTCTTCTCGGAGCTGATAATGACTTTCACTTCCGGGAGGGGAGCATAATTTGTTATATCAGCGATGGTGCCTTGTAATGCTGTAGTAGTGACCGCTTCAGTTGTGACGGCGGACTTTTCATTGGCATCAGAGCCTTTTTCATTCTTTTCAGCGAAGCTAAGCGTGGGCAAAGTCAGGAGTGCGGCGATGAGTAGTTTCTTCATAGATCTAGTTTTTTGGGTGTATATAAAGTTACTAAAAAGCACCCCGAAAACCGCCTTAATTACGCTACGATTTTGTTAAAGAAACCAGCTTTAACACTTGTATTATCAATGGTTTGCGCCGTAACCGATATGTTATAATACGATCGGTTCCGACAGCGTTTGAACGTACAAATTATGGCAAATACACTCCGGCTGGACATCACCAGGATCAAACAGACATTTCATATTTGAGCGCCATCTTTTATATTTAACTCATGATAGATCAGAACACTACTATTTTTCCGCAGCGCGTACAGAACTATGCTGGCTTTTGGGCGCGGGTTTTTGCATCGCTTGTTGACGGACTGATAATCGCACCTATCACTGTTGCAATATATTATGTATTAGGAGGCAGCTTTGAGGAGCCACCCATGGCAGGCACCATTTTGGGCTATGCGTTAAGCTGGCTCTACAGCGCACTCCTGGAGTCCGGACCAAAACAAGCTACGCTCGGGAAGAGGCTTTTAGACCTGAAGGTGACGAATATGGAAGGTGAAAGGATAAGCTTTGGACAGGCAACCGGCAGGCACTTTGGTAAATACCTGTCTGCCATAATCCTATGCATAGGCTTCCTGATGATGCTCTGGGACGGGAAAAAGCAAACGCTGCATGATAAACTGGCGGGAACGCTGGTGCTTGATACAGAAAAAACTTAAGCTGAAAGATTCCTGATCCCTCACTATCCAAAATAAAACAGTGAGGGATCAGCTCTTATAACCCCATCTCCTCCACGAGGTCCTTCTCCACTCTAAGGCCATCAATGATATCCTGCTGCCGCTGGGGCGTGTTCTTACCCATGTAGTAGCCCAGCATTGTCTGTATGGACTCTTCCTGGCTAAGCAGTACCGGCTCCTTCTTCATATCCTCTCCGATAAAGCGCGCGAACTCCCCGGGAGAGATCTCACCGAGACCTTTGAACCGTGTTATCTCGGGCTTGCCTCCAAGTTCCGCCACCGCCTTCTGCTTTTCCTGCTCGTCATAGCAGTAGAATGTCTTCTGCTTATTCCGTACCCTGAACAGCGGGGTTTCGAGGATGAATACATGGCCGTTCTTCACGAGGTCGGGAAAGAACTGCAGGAAGAAAGTCATCAACAGCAGGCGTATGTGCATGCCATCTACATCCGCATCGGTGGCTATCACAATATTGTTGTAGCGGAGACCCTCAAGGCCTTCTTCTATATTCAGGGCGTGCTGCAGTAGGTTAAACTCCTCATTCTCATATACAACCTTTTTGGTAAGGCCATAGCAGTTCAGCGGCTTACCCCGCAATGAGAATACCGCCTGGGATTCTACATTTCTCGACTTGGTAATAGAACCACTTGCCGAGTCGCCCTCGGTGATGAATATCGTAGACTCGAGCCTTTTCGCATCGAACTCCGCTTTGTTCTTTGCGGGCGGATCACTGTTCAGGTGAATGCGGCAATCCCTTAGCTTCTTATTGTGAAGGTTCGCTTTCTTGGCCCGTTCGTTGGCCAGCTTACGTATGCCGGACAGTTCCTTTCGCTCGCGCTCGCTCTGCTCGATACGTTTCTTCAGCGCGTCGGCTACGGCAGCGTTCTTGTGCAGGTAGTTGTCGAGCTCTTTAGCAAGGAAGTCATAGATAAAACTCTTCATGGAAGGACCATTCTCCCACACATACTGCGAACCCAGCTTTGTCTTTGTCTGAGATTCGAACACTGGCTCCTGCACCCTTACTGATATGGCGGCGCAGATGCTCTGCCGCACGTCAGATGCTTCATAGTCCTTTTTATAGAAATCCCGGATAACCTTTACAAAGGCTTCGCGGAAAGCGCCCTGGTGGGTACCGCCCTGCGTGGTGTGCTGACCATTCACGAAGGAATAAAGGTCTTCGCCATAATCACCGGTATGCGTGAGGGCCACTTCTATATCTTCCCCCTTCAGGTGGATGATCGGGTAACGCATGGTCTCATTATTCGTCTTGCGCTGCAGCAGGTCCAGCAGACCGTTCTTGCTTATGTAGTTCCTGTTGTTGAAGTTGATGGTCAGACCGGCATTCAGGAAACAGTAGTTCCATATCTGGTTCTCTACATACTCACTGATAAAGTGATAGTGCTTAAACACCGTATCATCAGGGCGGAAGGTGACGAAGGTACCATTGCCCTGGTCCGTAGTGGTCTCTTTATGTTCTTTGGTCAGTATTCCCTTCTCAAATTCGGCAGCCTTCATCTTCCCCTCACGATAAGCCTCTACCCTGAAGTAGCTGCTCAATGCATTCACCGCTTTGGTTCCTACACCATTCAGTCCCACACTCTTCTGAAAGGCCTTGCTGTCGTACTTGGCACCGGTGTTTATCTTGCTGACCACATCCACTACCTTGCCCAGCGGAATGCCGCGGCCAAAATCGCGCACGCTCACCACCCCATCTGATATCTTCAGGTCCACACGCTTGCCATGGCCCATGGTAAATTCATCAATGCAATTATCTATCACCTCCTTCACCAGTATGTAGATGCCATCGTCCATGCTGCTGCCGTCTCCCAGCTTGCCAATGTACATACCAGGGCGAAGCCTGATATGTTCCCGCCAATCGAGTGATTTAATGCTGTCCTCGGTGTACTGGTTCATTAATTCTGCCATCTGCTCCCCTTTTCTTTTGTGCAAAGAAATGCAATTACCAGTGGTTTTGGTAATTGCTGCTGTATCAGGCAGGTTCGCATTAGGACAACTCGATATATTACCAGCCTTCCCCATAGGGCTTGACTGAGATTACATTGGGATTAGATTGGGATTGCAAGGGGACTGCGACAGCATCACTCCCTGTAGCTAATGCCAGCGTCAGCCGACAAATAAATACATATTTCTACCTTGGAATTTTATCGCGATCACGTCACCCTTTAATCATAATAGTCATCGGAGAGACAAACAGACCGGAATAGTCTTAAATTAGGGAAAGATTCATGAAACAGTTTCTGTTAATATTATTGCTGTGTATGGGGATGAATCAATCATCCCC
>CAMPJV010000185.1 GCA_946886975.1 uncultured Taibaiella sp.
AGTCATCCTTTTCATCATCTTTATTTGTTCGGCACCAACAAGAACAACAGGGCAAGAGCAATACACAGTGAAGTTTGGGACTGTACGTTTTCACTCGGAGGCACCAGATGTGGCGTTAAGCGCCTATTCCACCAAACTGACCGGCGGAATAGATCTGCAAAAGAATGCCTTCAGCTTCAAGGTTTCCCTCAACTCCTTTAAGGGCTTTAACTGTCCGCTGCTCACCTACTTTTTCCGAGCTAATTGTATGGAAACAACTTCCTATCCGTATGCTATCTTTACCGGCCAGATCCTCGATGAGGCGGACTACTCGAAAGATGGCGAATATTACGTCAGGGCTAAGGGGAAGATGAAGATCCATGGGGCAGAGCAATACAATATTGTAAAAGTCCATGTGATTACAAGTGGCGGGAAGCTGAAGATAGATACGAGTCTGCCCATAGCTATTGAAGACTATGACATCAGATTACCGAAGATGTTCGGAAACGACGTGGTAAAAGAGGTGAAGGTGGAAGTAGCGGCAACACTTGTGGCAACTTCCGATGTTTCAATGAGATAGTTGGTATGATAATATTATCCTTAATATAAAAAGTGAACTATGGATGTAATAATTCAATCTCTTGGTTTTAAAGCAGGTGATCAACTGGAAGGGTTCGTGCAGGAGAAACTGGCGAAGCTTGGTACTTTATCGGACAGTATAGTACGGGCAAATGTGACCCTGTTTAAGGGGTCGGACGCTAACCCAGAAAATAACTATTGCGAGATAAGACTGGAGGTTCCGGGGAACGACCATTTTGTGAAGAAGAACGGGGAGAGGTTTGAGATGGCTATAGTGGACGCAGTGGACACGCTGCAGAACATGCTACGCAAGTCGAAAGAGAAAATGACGGATAGAAGGCCTTAAAGTTATATTAGTTGCCAGAAAATGATAAGCTCCCGGCGATGCGCCGTGAGCTTATTTATATTGGGACAAACTTATACGGTCTATTTCTTATCCACCGCCATGACCGTGCGGAGATTTAAACGCTTGGCGGCATACATAACTGCGTAAATACTTTCGGCATCAGCCTTTGCATCCGGATTGATCACGACGGTAGGCTCTGCATCATTTGCCTTAGCGACCTTAGCAGCGATAGCTGACTGGAGAGAATCAACCATGACTTGTGTAGTACCTACGAAGAATCTCTGAGTAGAATCGATAGAGACTACCACCGTCTGCTTTGCCTTGGTATCGCTTTCCCCTTTCGGAGTCATAACCTTCACAACATTGGGATTTGCCAGAGTGGATATGATCAAAAAGAAAAGAAGAAGAATGAAAAGGATATCATTCAGGGCAGAAGTATGTGTTTCAGGCTTTTCCCGCAGGTGCTTTCTAAGATTCATACCGGAGGCTATTTAGTAGGTTCCTGCAAAATGTCTAAAAACTCTACGGAAGAGGCCTCCATACGATTTACAACCTTATTGATCTGAGCATTGAAGTAATTATAGGCAATATAGGCAAGCAGACCAATGATGAGGCCTACGGCTGAAGTGACCATCTTCGTATAGATGCCGCCTGCTATGGACTCCAGAGAAAAGCCCTGGTGCTGGATGTTGAAGAAAAGGATGATCATCCCCGCGATAGTACCGAGGAAGCCGACCATCGGGGCAATACCAGCCAGTGTGGAAAGAATGGAGAGATTCTTTTCCATCTGGTAGACCTCCAGCTTGCCAGCGCTCTCCATAGACTTTTCTATGTGATCTATGGGCTTTCCGATCCTGCTGATACCCTTCTCGATCATACGTGCTACTGGTCCTTCCGTGTTGCGGGCCATAGAGCGCGCTCCGTTAAGATTACCAGTGGAGACATGATCCCGGATGTGATTCATAAAAGTGTTATCTGCTTTCGATGCCTTACGTATGGCGAGAAATCTCTCCACGAACACATAGACGAGAATGAGGGAGCAGAGCAAAAGGGGAATCATGATAACGCCACCTTGCCAAAGGAGGTTCCATAAGGAAATTTCCTGATTCGCAACGGTGGGATCAATAACCTGTGCAGCTGTATCAGCTTGTAAGAGCAAGGATAATAAAGTCATGTGTGGTTAGTATGCTCAAATATAATGATAAGGAAACCTAAAATTAGGTTAATACTTTACGAGTCAGGATATTAGTACCAGACCTTAAAAGAAACGCCGGAATACCGATTAAAGTATTCCGGCGCGCGTTAAAAAGTATATTATCCTATAGATACGAGTTCTATTTCGAATGTGAGGTTCTCACCAGCCAGCGGATGATTCGCATCCAACAGCACTGATTCGTCTTTTACTTCGGCAATTACCACAGGGAAGACGTTACCAGCGTTATCACTCATATGTAGCTCCATGCCCACCTCCGGTGTCATATCTGCGGGAAACTCCGTCTTGGGATACTCCATGATCATATCCTCGTTCCTTTCTCCATAAGCATGATCTACCGGAATCTGAACAGTCTTCTTCTCGCCGACTTCCATATTTACCATTGCATCATCAAAGCCCTTTATGACCTGACCAGAGCCCACGGTGAACTCCAATGGGTCTCTTCCCTCAGAACTATCAAAGGTGGATCCGTCAGTCAGTTTTCCGTGATAGTGCACCTTAACGGTATCTCCGTTCTTAACTTGTTGCATGATTATTGTTTTAAAAACTCAATAATCCGGCAAGTTAAGGGGATATATTCAAAAGGGCAGGGCTATCTTTGAGCAATTTTAAGAAATGGGTATGAAGCGTTGGTTGTTATTTAGTTTAATAAGTGGCTTATTCTTAATGAGTTGGTCAGGTTCGGCTGCCCAGGTCGCTAAAAGCAGTGGTGAAAAGGATGGTAAAAAGGCTATACTACCCGGGGCGTATAATATGGATGAGTATTTGCCACTACTGAAGGATAAGCGGGTGGCATTAGTGATCAATCAGACTTCGAAAGTGGGGCAGCAACTATTGCTTGATACTTTACTGAAGCGAAAGGTTAATGTGAAAAAGATAATGGTTCCGGAGCACGGCTTCCGGGGAACGGCGGACGCAGGAGCACATGTAAAGAACGATGTAGATGAAAAGACGGGCTTGCCAGTGATATCACTGTACGGAAATAACAAAAAGCCCAAAAAGGAGCAGCTAAAGGATATAGATGTTGTAATATTTGATCTGCAGGATGTGGGTGTGCGGTTTTACACCTATATCTCGACCCTTGAGTATCTATTGGAGGCCTGTGCTGAAAACGAGAAGCAACTCATAGTACTGGACAGGCCAAACCCTAACGGGTACTATGTAGACGGTCCTGTGCTGGAGAAGTCGCAGAAGTCGTTTGTTGGGATGCAGTCAATACCCGTGGTACATGGAATGACTGTGGGAGAATATGCGAAGATGCTTGTAGGCGAGAAATGGATAGAGGACGGAGGTAAGCTGGACATGAAAGTAATAACCTGCAGTAATTATGATCATACGAAAAGATATTATCTGCCTGTTGCGCCGTCGCCAAACCTGAGGACTATGGAGGCGATCTATTTGTATCCATCTATTTGCTTTTTCGAAGGAACGGTGGTCAGCCTTGGAAGAGGAACAGACAAGCCTTTCCAGCAATGGGGACATCCGGCGTTTAAGGGCAAGAGTGACTACTCGTTTATTCCCAGGTCAACTACGGGAGCAAGCAAGCCGCCGCTGGAAGGAAAGCAATGCTATGGCGAACTGGTGGCCACCAATCCTGACAAGGCATATAAACTGGTAGACGGAAAACTGAACCTGAGCTGGCTGATAAAGGCATACCAGTGGTACCCTGAGAAAGAGAAGTTCTTTATAGACTACTTCAACAAACTAGCGGGAACAAAGGAACTAAGAAAGCAGATAGAAGATGGTATGACGGCTGAAGATATAGCCGCTACCTGGCAGAAGGATGTAAGCGCCTTCAAGACGATACGAAAGAAGTACCTGCTTTATAAAGATTTCGAATAACGCAAAAGAAATAGTCCACGGGATAGTATGCAAGCATTGTTTGTAGGCCTATATGAGTACTTAAGAAAACATAGAGTTCTTTGCTGGAGCCTGTTCTTTTTAAGCTTCGCGTTGTGGGCTATCCTTTCCTTCCAGATCAAGCTAAAAGAAGACATCAGCAGTATGCTGCCGGATAGCAAGGCTATCAAGGCAATGAATGATGTGATCAGTCATACGCAGGCTGGTGAGCAGGTGATCTTCCTTATGTCATTTAAGGACAGTACGACAACTGATCCTGATAGCCTGATACTTGCGGCGAGCGGCTTCAACGAGAAGCTGCTCGAGAAGCACCAGGAGTGGATAGATACTATCTCATTACAGATGGGTGGGGGGCAGGAGGAAGCTATCGTAGATATCTTCAATAATAATCTTCCCATATTTCTTACAGAAAGCGACTACAGGCAGATAGACAGCCTGATCACTCCGGAGGCTATTAATAACACGCTTCAACAAAACAGGAGAATATTGCTGTCTCCGGCAAGTGTGGTGATGAAGCAGTTCATAGCCCAGGATCCGGTGGGTATATCGGGACTAGTCTGGAAGAAGCTCAGCGCCCTACAATTTGACCCGAACTATGAGCTGTATGAGGGATACCTGTTCAGCAATAGCCAGAAGCAGCTTACCTATTTTCTGAAGCCTGAGTATAAAGCATCGGAGACTGGTAAGAATGCGCAGTTTTTTGAAGGTCTTAATGAATACATTGACGAGTGGCAGGAGCAACACCCGGATATACATGTAACCTACTTTGGGGGGCCGGCGGTAGCTGCAGGGAATGCCTCGCAGCTGCGGACGGATACTATTGTTACGCTATCTGTCACCGTAGTTCTGCTGCTTGCCCTTACCTACTATTTCTTCAGAAGGAAGCGGACGCCACTGCTGCTGCTTGTGCCTGTTCTGTATGGAGCGGCGATGGGTATGGCCATCGTGTACCTGGTGCAGGAATCTATCTCTGTAATAGCATTAGGTGCGGGAGCAATTATACTTGGGATAGCTATAGACTTTTCGATTCACTTTCTTTCTCATGCAAGGCACGCAAAGGATATACGAAGCACTATAGCTGAACTTGCTCATCCTCTTACTATTGGCAGCTTTACTACCATTGCGGCGTTCCTGTCGCTGAGGTTCGTTCATACCCCCATACTGCAAGATCTAGGATTATTTGCTGCGGGAAGTCTTGCAGGAGCTGCGCTGTGTACTTTAGTCTTTCTTCCGCATTTTCCGCTGGGTGTAAAGCATGAGGAGCAGAAGCGGACAATATTTGACAGACTGGGGGAGTGGCACCCGGAGAAAAACAAGTGGCTGGTACTAGGCATATTCCTGCTTACCCCGGTGATGCTCTACTTTGCCAACGATGTGGAATTTGACAGTGACCTGATGCACCTGAACTATCTGTCGCCAAGGATGGAGCAAGCGCAGGAGGAGGTGAGCAAAGCCAATGCGATGGCGCTCGGTTCCGTTTTCGTAGTGGCCCAAGGTGAAACAGAAGAAGAGGCACTGGCAAAGCTGGAAAGCGTAAACCATAAGATAGAAGGGCTAACCTCCGAAGGAAGGATCAAAGCGGCTTCTAATCCGATTGCATTGCTTCCGTCGAAGGAGGAGCAACAAGAACGGATAGGAAGATGGAGGGCATTCTGGAGTGAAGAAAAGAGGAGCCAGGTAGTCAATAATATCAATTATTCCGCAGCTTCAGCAGGATTTAATCCGGAAGCTTTTGCGAGGTTTGAGGAAACTCTTACCAGGGAGTACGCT
>CAMPJV010000186.1 GCA_946886975.1 uncultured Taibaiella sp.
GCAGTAGCTTTACTGAAGGCGGTGGCGACGATGCGGATCTGGCGCTATAGTTTAGGAACAGCCCATTCGAAAGGATGGGCTGTTTTTTATTCGCCTTTCTCCTTAAGGAGGAGCAGTGAAAAAAGGGCTGATGATGCCTTTATCACTGGAGTTACGTCTCTATAATGTCTCTAAAAGGTCTCTATAAAGTCTCTATAAGGGTCGGCCTAACCCCGTGAGGCTTAGAAATGCCTGAACACGTTCTATAGCACACAAGTCAGTAACATAGATGGGCCGCCACCACCTAGTGCTTGATAGACTTGGAGAACAGGTTAATCAGCACCACTCCGACAAGGATAAGAGCGATACCCGCGATGGCGTAGGCGTCAAGCTTCTGTTTGTGCAGGAAGTAACCGGCAATAGCTACGAACACTATGCCCAGCCCTGCCCAGATGGCATACGCGATCCCCACAGGAATAACCCTGAGGCTCAGAGTAAGGAAGAAAAGGCCAATGATGTACATAATAAGCACACCAACGGATGGCCATAGCTTAGAGAACTCTTTCGTGTAGATAAGACAAGAGGTAGCTATCACTTCTGCGATGATACCCAGCATTAAATAGAAGAAATAGATAAGTTTTCCTTGCATAGCGTCCTCAAAAATAAGCCCCTGAAAGCTAAGAAGCTAATGGGGCGCTGCAATAACAGTCAGGAGCGTTAAGTCACTTTGTAGTTCTTATGCTCGCCGATGCGGTAGCCAGTTAATCGCTCCACCCACATCTTCAGTCTATGCTTCAGGGTCAAAACTTTCTTGCTGGGGTCATAATTGTACTCCCAGTTCTTGCGGGCTATTCTATCCTGCATCACAATAGGGTGTGTACCGGTGAACTTCCGCAATGATTCCACAAGACTGTAGTCATACTCACTTGCCTCAACGATGTTTGCATTCATCCATTCGTCGTCATGCCAATACCTGCTGACCAGTTTGCTTTTTAGCTGCTGTGCACGCGGATCCCGCACCCAGCCATAGTGGTAGATCGAAGCGTCGATAGACTTCACCCTCAGCTTCTTATCACCTATGCGAAAGCCTTGAGCATCCTTATAAGATCTGATTCGTTTATCGTTCCTAATGATCCGCACCTCGTGACTATACCATTTTGGACTATCAGCAACATATTCATACGACCCGTAAAAATGCACGTATTTAAACAAGAGCCCCTGCACCCTCGCATCGTCCTTGTACCTGATCATCGCATTCCTGCATGCGGAAAGATATTTCTCGTGCAGCACTTCATCCCCTTGGATATAGAAACCCCAATCACCTGTAATATGATCGAGCGCTATATTAGTTTGCTCCGCTAATATCCGCCCGCCCTCGCGCATTGATTCATCCCAAACCGTATCAATTATGCGGATCTTAGGATCATTGAGGTTGGTAATGCTTTCTCTTGTACCATCATCACAATCCCCAACGGCCACTATCATTTCGTCGCACATAGGAAGAACTGACCTGATAGATTCCAGAAACGGATAGTCCAGCTTTATGCCGTTCCTTATAAAGGTGAAGCCGCTAACTTTCATTGAAACGGAATAGTCTTGAGGGCATGATGGGGGTCGTGAAATCAAGTGCAAAACTACTAACAATTAAGAAATGTTTGAGAGCAGGAGCATAACCGTCAGAGGCGTTTTTACCAATGTGTTGACACTTATTTGTATGAACTATCCTTAGCTTTAGAAATGAAGCGGAAGATCGGCTGCCTGGTAATACACGGCTTTGGTGGTAGTATCCGAGAGGTGCAACCGCTCAAAGACGCACTGGAACTTAATGGATACATCACAAAATGTCCGGCCCTGAAAGGACACACCGGCGTCAAAGAGGATTTGAAATTTGTTACTTACCACGATTGGGTTACTTCTGCGGAAGAAGAGCTTGTCTGTCTGAAGAACGAATGCGAGCAGGTGTTTATTCTTGGATTCTCCATGGGAGGCCTCATCGGGACCAGGCTGGCTTTGAAATACAAGGTGGATGGGCTGATCACAATCAACACCCCTATATATTACCTCGACATCAAAAAGATTTACGCTAACATAATCCATGACCTGAAAACGAGAGACTACAGCAATATAAAGCGGTACCTAAAACCCTCGAACAGGCTGCCGTTAAAAGCACTCTGGAACTTCAGACTATTACTCGGGGGAACAAAGAATCTCATACAACAGCTCCAGGCGCCGCTGATGGTAATACAATCGATAGATGACGATGTTGTACAACACCGGAGTGCAGGATATATTTACAGGCACGCCTCCAGCGATATTAAGCAGCTTGCTACCTATGCGAGAGGTGGTCATGTTTTGCTTCTGGGAGAGATGTGCCCAACAGTCATAAAAGATATCTTTAATTTCCTTGAAGGCCAATCTGTACAGATGGAGCAACGAGCCTAAATCTATTACACTATTTTGTTCGCTATGTCAGGCAACACTATCGATCTCTCACTCCGGGACGCCACAACAGCGGACGCAGCCCTTCTTAGTGAACTCAGCAGAGTTACATTCAGTGATACCTTTGCGAGTCAGAACAGTCTCGCGGATATGGAAGCCTACCTCTCATCCAACTTTCTCATCGACGACATACGGCTTGAGCTTTCCGAGCCATCCACGAAGTACCTGATTGCTGAATTTCAGGGCAAAGCAATAGGATATGCCAAGCTGGGCGAAAAAGAACTGCCTAAGGCTTTAGAAGGAAAGAAAGTTATAGAACTCGAAAGGCTGTATGTCTTGAAAGAATACCATGGTCGCAAAGTAGGAGCGACGCTCATGCATGCATGCATACAGTACGCGGCAGCGCAAGGGTTTGATGTGCTATGGTTAGGTGTATGGGAATACAATACAAAAGCCAGGAACTTCTACAAAGACTTTGGGTTTGTAAAGTTTGGGGAACACCCTTTTGTCCTCGGAAGCGATGTACAGACAGACTGGATGATGAAACTAGACCTTTAGCTGCACTAGCTTTTTCCCAGGATCATCAGCATCCTTCCATGCTCAAATATGGCGTGGGCAAACGTAGGCTGTACGTTGTATGGAAGATTATATTCCTTGGCCACCTGCTCCACTATCGGCGCAATCTTAGGGTAATGGATGTGACAAATATTAGGAAATAAGTGGTGTTCAATCTGGAAGTTTAACCCGCCGATAAACCAACCAGTGATGGTGCTGCCGGTACCAAAATTCGTGGTATTTAATAGCTGATGCACGGCCCATGTATCTTCCATTTTACGGGTAGGAGGAGGATCAGGGAAAGACGAAGTTTCCATCACGTGCGCCGGCTGGAATATGAGTGCAAGGGACAGCCCGGCTATCATATGCATTACAACAAAACCGGCCACAACATGATACCAGGCGAACCCGGAGAACATAATTGGAAGGACTATGATGTGCAGGAAATAAAACACTTTCAGTAGACTAAGCTCTATAAGTGCCTTCTTCAATGTAAGCTTTTCCTTTTTTAGTAGATCCTCTTTGGCATACTTAAATAACTGCCTGTAGTCCTTTGCTGTTATCCAAAACAGATTCATCAGCATATATAAGAACCATGCATACAGGTGCTGAAAACGGTGAAATGCTTTCCTTGGCTTGTGAGGCGACATACGAAGCATAAACCCTGCCTCTATATCTTCATCCAATCCTTCTAGATTGGTGTAAGTGTGGTGCAAAACATTGTGCTGTATCTTCCAGTTGGGTGAATACCCGCCTAATATATTCAGCACCTTGCCAAGGAGGCTGTTTAAAGTCTTGTTATTAGAGTATGATCCGTGGTTGGAATCATGCATTACAGAAGTACCTATGCCAACAATACCTAAACCCATTAGTACCCACGCACCATAAAACAGTGCAATACTGGTACTTAACAGACCTGTCATGACAGCAATAAGAGGTATGAAATATAGTGACAGCATGACCACTGTCTTTATTTTCATCTTAGCGTTCGCAGTCTTCTGAAGATTGTTTGCCTGGAAATATTCCTCTACTCTTAATTTCACCGTGTCATAAAAGCTGTCCTGACCCTTAGAGGCAAACTTTACTATTGATTTTTTTCCTTGCACTTCCTGAATGGGATAAATTTACGTGAAGATAGTTCAAATTACCAGAACTCAGTGTTAAAGTGATGGACCATATCAGGTTGGCTAATTTAATATCTTGTTTTCGAAAATGTCTTTCGCGCTAAACGAACAGCAACGCCAAAGGAATCCTATAATAAGTATGCGTCAAAGGCTTTTCCTTCCATAAGCTTTATCTTAGCGACTCTTTTATGAGGAAACTGCTTTCAGTTTGCATATTGATATTTGTGGCACAGGTGCTGGCGGCACAGCAAAACAAAAACCTACATAGCACTACTAGAGTCTACACGGAGGACGGTAAGCTGCAGATGTTAATCGCATACGATCCCAAATGCGCATGCCGTACGTATACTGAATATTATCATGATGGCAAGGTATATGCACATCGGACATTTAAAGTAACTGATAGGGGAGAGTACATCGATGGAGAGGATGTAACCTACTACCCCGATGGCAGTATTAAGATCTACAAAACCTGGAAGAATTCCTTACCTGATGGAAAAGCTTATTCCAAACATGACAATGGTCAGTTAGAACACGAGGAATATTACAATGGGAAATTTAAGACAGGTACATGGAAGTACTATAATAAAAAAGGTGAATTAGTGAGGGAACTTGTATATGAACCAGGTAAGACCCTCTGGAATAGCAAGAAGGAGAACTACACCGCGAAGTACTATTCCACTGGAGCATTAGTATATGCTGAGGTGTATAAGGACGGTAAAAAAATCAGCTCAACAGAGAAAGGCTCGCTTAAAGCTGTATCAAAGGAAACAGAACTTTTGGATGGGCCTAAATTGTTCGCTATGAAGTGCTCAGCCTGCCACTCCTCCGATAAGGATGGTTATGGTCCCGCCTTAAAGGGTGTTGCTGCTAAGAGAAGTAAGGATTGGCTATTCCTCATGATTAGAAATGGAATGAAGCTTGTCGATGAAGGAGATAAAACGGCAGTGGCCCTTTATAACAAGTGGGGAAAGAAGAAACATCCAAATATGGAAAAACTGAGCAACAAACAGGTCCAGTTGTTGATTGACTATCTTAAAGGACTGAAATAACACCTTCACTGTCAGGCCGTTGCGAGGCATCATTTTTTAGTGTTTTTGTGCAGATCAGTATGAAAACACGCTTACTTCTTTCAGTCTTTGTTTCCATTTTTCTCTTGTCGCAATCTAGCTGTTATTTCATGCGCAAATCCGCTGGAGGTGGGCAGATAGGGGATATCCCGGCCCGTGCAATAAACCCTGCCGATATTGCACTGCCGCCCGGCTACAAGATAGAACCTGTAGCTAAGGGACTCACGTTTCCAAGTGCCGTAGCCATGGACGATCAGGGTCGGCTTTATGTTATTGAAACTGGCTACTCATATGGAGAGGTCTGGCAATTCCCAAAACTCCTGCGGATCAACGGAGATGGCAGTGCTACAACCATTGCGACCGGTGATAAGAATGGACCCTGGAATGGAATGACCTTCTACAAAGGAAGCTTCTATATAGCGGAAGGAGGCCAGGCTGATGGAGGTAAAATCTTAAAAGTAGGATTGGACGGCAAAATACAGGCATTGGTCTCCGGTCTTCCCAGCGTCGGGGATCACCATACGAACGGACCGGTAATTAAGGATGGGTATGTATATTTTGGG
>CAMPJV010000187.1 GCA_946886975.1 uncultured Taibaiella sp.
AATACTTACAGCTCAACTATATACCGCAGCCTCAAAGCATACTAAAAGGCGTTCAGAAGTTGAAGGCCGCGCATTATATGAAGTTTGATAGCCAAGGCATTAAGGAATATAAGGCATACTACACCTTACAAATCAATACAGCTGGCTACGGAAGCTATACGTATGAGGAGGCAAAATCAGAATTGATCGCCAGAATGGATACCTCAGTTCAGGAGCGAATGATATCAGATGTGCCTCTTGGAGCCTTCTTAAGCGGCGGCATTGACTCCTCTCTCATTGTCGCACTTGCAAGCAGATATACCAATAGCCTAAACACATTCTCTATAGGGTATAAGGATAATCCCTTTTTCGATGAAACTCGTTATGCCAGGCTCGTTGCAGATAAATATAAGACCAACCATACCGTATTCTCTCTCTCAACCAATGATTTTCTGGAGCATGTAACCGATGTCCTCGACTATATCGATGAGCCTTTTGCTGACTCCTCAGCTATACCAGTGTACATCTTAAGTATGCATACGCGGAAATATGTTACTGTTGCCTTGAGTGGAGATGGTGGTGACGAAGTATTTGCAGGTTACAACAAGCATGGCGCAGAATGGAAAGTGCGGCAGAGATCGCTGGCCAACAATATTGTAAAAGCAGGGCTGCCGCTTTGGACTGTCTTGCCCAAAAGTAGAAATAGTAGAGTAACAAATCTATTCAGGCAATTACATCGTTTTGCGGAGGGAGCAAGTCTCTCATCCAAAGAGCGCTACTGGAGATGGGCATCAATTAATTCTCCTAAGCAGGTCAACGATCTCTTACAGTCGGAGGTGCTTACTAAGATAAGCAAAGAGACCCTCGTGAAAGAAAAACAACTCCTCCTTTCATCTCTTAACAATGGCGACTACAATGAAATATTACTTACAGATATGAACCTTGTCCTGCTCAGTGATATGTTAGTGAAGGTTGATCTTATGAGTATGGCTAATAGTCTCGAGGTGAGAAGTCCTTTCCTTGATTACAAAGTTGTTGATTTCGCATTTAGTCTGCCATCTTCCTATAAGATTGATCATAGAATGAAAAAGAAGATCGTTCAGGATGCGTTTAGACCCCTGCTGCCAGAAGCACTATATAACAGGCCAAAGCACGGTTTTGAAATACCGTTGCTTGGTTGGTTCCGGCATGAGCTCTGGGGATTAATTAATGACAACTTACTTGAAACTGGCTTCATAAAAAACCAGGGGATCTTTAATCCAGATGGAATTGAACGGCTAAAGAAAAAGCTCCTCGGCAACAATCCGGAAGATAGCCATGCAACCATATGGGCGCTTTTAGTTTTTCAACATTGGTGGAAGCGGTACATGTGCTGACCCCATGTTAACCTGCCGTGAATAACATCTTATTAAGTACTGCTGCACAGCCAATACGGTAAATTTGGTCATTGATTTTGACCTATGCCCCGTATCCTTCGCATTCATAATCGCCTCATCATCGGCGGACCGGCTATAAACGTTACATACCTCACTAAATTCATGGCTCCCGAGTTCGAGACTAAGCTCGTTATTGGTGGCAAAGACGACCACGAGCAGGATGCTCATCATCTCACACGGGATCTTGGAATCGAGCCGGTTGTGATCAATGAAATGAGAAGAGACATTAGTCCGATGCAGGATGGAATTGCCTACAAGAAAATAAAAAAGCTGATCGAAGACTTCAAACCACATGTTGTACATACTCATGCTGCAAAATCAGGCGTAATCGGTCGTTTGGCCGCTGAGGCATGCAATGTTCCTGTCGTAGTTCATACTTTTCACGGTCACGTATTCCATAGCTACTTCAACAAATGGAGATCAAATGTCTTTGTGCAAATAGAAAGGTACCTCGCAAAGAAGTCAACAGGTATCGTCGCCATAAGCACTAGTCAGAAACACGAACTTGCCAATGTCTACGGGGTATGTCCGGAAAATAAGCTCGAAGTAATCCCCCTCGGCCTTGATCTTGAACGGTTCCTCTCAGATAGTGAACACAAAAGATCCAACTTCCGCAAGTTCTATAAGATCGAAGACGACGAAATTGCAATTGGCATTATCGGTAGAATTGTCCCTATAAAAAATCATTCACTATTCGTTGCAGCAGCTCAAAAGGTCCTGGCTTCGACTGAGAAAAAGGTCCGCTTTATTATCGTTGGAGACGGAGATATAAGACAGCAAATGGAACAGGAATTCAGCGCGGCGGGAATTTCATACACCTACTATCCATACACGCGGGTTAATGCAACAGCAATCTGCACTTCATGGCTTACTGAAATGGACGAGGTCTATGCAGGCCTGGACATTGTAGCACTTACCTCCAACAATGAAGGAACACCACTGTCCCTTATAGAAGCACAGGCTGCTCGCAAACCTATAGTTTCCACCCGTGTGGGTGGAGTGCAGGACGTCGTAGAGAACAACAAATGCGGCTATGTAACAGAACCAAACAATGCGGACGAATTCGCAAATGCCCTCTTAAAACTTATTGAGTGTCCACCATGTTGTGAAAGATTCGGTAACTATGGCCGCAATCATGTAATGGGTAAGTTCTCCTATCAGAGGCTGGTAAATGACATGTCATCTTACTATCACCGGCTCATTGAGGAAAGCAGCGCTTAATCAGCCAAAACTTTCTCTCTGAAATACGCCACTGTAGTTTCTAACCCCTCTGCAAATCGCCTGGAGGGTGAGTATCCTATCAGATTTTGAGCCTTCGATATATCGGCCAGCGAGTTTCTGATATCGCCGGAGCGGGGCTCCCGATAAGTCGCTTTGTGATCACTTCCGAGTAATGCCTGTATCGACTCGTACAAAAAGTTAACAGAAAAGTTCTCACCAACAGCTACATTATATGCCCGCCCAAAGGCTTCAGCATTCTCAGAAAGCATTCCTCTCACATTCGCCTGCACCGCATTATCTACATAGGTAAAATCCCTGGTCTGTTCTCCGTCGCCGTTTATGTACACAGGGCTTCGTTTAAGAATCCCGGTAACGAACAATGGTATCACCGCCGCATAGGGTCCATCCGGATCCTGCCTTGGACCAAATACATTGAAGTATCTGAATCCAATCACCTTCAAACCATACAGGTCCGCAAAGACATTAGCATATAGCTCATTGGTCTTTTTGGTGACAGCATAGGGAGATAGAGGATTCCCAACACGCTCCTCTACTTTAGGCAGGTTTGGCTCATCTCCATATACGGCGGAAGAGGAAGCATAGACAAAAGCTTTTACTTTGGCCTCCTTCGCTGCGGTAATCATGTTTAAAAATCCGGTGACATTTACATCATTACTCGTGACGGGATCTTTTATCGATCGTGGAACCGATCCAAGTGCGGCCTGATGGGATACATAGTCAATCTGGTCACATGCTCTCGTGCAGGTTTCGTAATCTCTTATGTCTCCTTCCACAAACTCAAAGGCAGGATGACTAAAATAGGGTGCTACATTGCTCCTAAAGCCGGTCATCAGATTATCCAGGACTCTGACTTTCGCTGCACCATGCTCCAGTAGATACGAAACTATATGCGATCCTATGAATCCTGCCCCGCCTGTTATTAAGAAGCTCTTCCCCGAAACATCAACATTGTCTACCCTATCCATTACAAGCTCCAGTAGTTGAGTTCCTTGATTTTGTTTCTGAACGTGCCTTTTATATCAACGAATATTGCCTTGTCGTTCGCAATTGATTTGAAGAACGGCTCGTCATACTTGCTGAAGTCATCGTGGCTTACAGCCATAATTATGGCGTCATATCCCTTGGTTATCTCACACAACCCAAATCCATACTCATGCATCAGTTCTTCATTATCCGCATGGGGATCGGACACTTCCACGTTGATGCTGTAGTCATTCAACTCTCTGATCATGTCCGCAACCTTTGAATTGCGTATATCCGAAACGTTCTCTTTAAATGTAGCTCCTAATACCAGCACTCTTGCTTCCAGTATATTGATGCCGTTCTTTATCAATCCTCTGATGAGCTTTTTGGCCACATAGGAGGCCATCTCGTCGTTAATACTTCGCCCCGCCAGGATAACTTTCGATTGATACCCTAACTGATTTGATTTGTAGGTAAGGTAATATGGGTCCACGCCTATACAATGACCGCCAACAAGTCCCGGATAGAATTTCAGAAAATTCCACTTGGTGCCCGCGGCCTCCAGCACTTCAAACGTATTGATCCCCATCTTATCAAAGATGATGGACAATTCATTCATCAGGGCTATGTTCAGATCTCTCTGTGTATTTTCAATTATTTTTGCAGCTTCAGCCACTTTTACCGAAGATGCGCGGTGTACGCCAGCTTTGACCACAAGTTCATAGGTCTTCGCAATATCCTCCAATGCGGCTTCATCATTGCCCGCCACAACCTTTACCACGTTCTCCAGTGTGTGAACTTTGTCCCCGGGGTTAATTCTTTCTGGAGAATAGCCATACTTAAAATCTAGCCCCGCCTTCAGCATGGAGAACTTCTCTATCACAGGCAAACAGTCTTCTTCGGTGCATCCTGGATAGACAGTCGATTCAAAAACTACATAGTCACCCTTCTTAATTACTTTACCTATAGTCTCGCAGGCTTTGAGAACAGGTGTCAGGTCAGGAACGTTATGCTGGTCTACAGGTGTCGGCACCGCTACCACGAAAAAGCGTGCTTCACGGAGCACACTCAAATCATCCGTAAAGGTTATGTCGCAATTATCAAATGCTTCCTTCGGGAGTTCGTTGCTTGGATCTATCCCTTCCCTCATCATCTCTATCCGGGCGGCACTGATGTCAAACCCGATCACTTTGATCTTCCTTGCGAATGCGAGTGCTATGGGCAAACCCACATATCCTAATCCGATTACTGCAAGTTTCGTTTCCTTACTTATAAGACTTTGATACATAAAAACTGTAATGTCGTGGCTTTTAGAGCGGCTGCAAATTAGGCCAAATAACACACAATCAGCTAGGCAGGTCTATTTTGATAACATGTGCGTAACAAACCACTCTCAAAAGAAAAGCCACTGTTTAAGTGGCCTTCTTCTATCTAAAGCTTAAGCTTTCTTTTCTTGCGCTTTGGCAGTCGCTTTCTTTGCTCTTGCCGGACGCCTGCGTCCGAAAGATCCCATTGCAATTTTACCGCGCTTAGTACGTTTATCGCCTCTTCCCATTAGTTAAGTTTTTTTTAAGACTACAAATCTAATTAAAAAAGCAGGAAACTGTGTTTCCTGCTCACTTCTATTTCTCAGGTAGTGTTTATTTCCTACCGCTGATCTTCGTAGAGAATTCCTTTCCCGCTTTGAACTTTGGCACCTTCCGGGCCTTGATCTTGATCACTTCGCCGGTTTGTGGATTGCGGCCGTTGCGAGCAGAGCGTTCTGATACAGAGAATGTACCAAAGCCTACAAGCGTAACGCGATCTCCCTTTTTAAGCGAAGCAACTACCGCATTTGTAAACGAATCTAACGCTTCGTTTGCCTGTGTCTTTGTAATGCCGGAGTCTTTTGCGATCTTATCGATCAATTCAGCTTTGTTCATAGCCGTGTGTGATTTTTGAAGTGAATAATTACGTAGTGGTAACAAATATACTCAGGTTTAGTGCACTACCAAATATTATTCATAGTTTTTTTCGCGACGAAAGCCTTGCCTGTAGC
>CAMPJV010000188.1 GCA_946886975.1 uncultured Taibaiella sp.
TCGACCTTCGGTGGGAGGAGGGGATATTATTTTAGCGCTATAAAGGAGGATACTCCTTTGATCCTGCCACCATCTGATTACCTACCACCATTATTTACTTAAATATTAATTCAGGGATGTCCCTGGATAGCATTGCTTAATAAATAAATGTTTCATTATGCACTTTAAACCAAGATTGCTCATTCTGGCAGGTCTAATAGCAGTGGCTGGTATGGCGGGTTGCTGCAGTTGTCCGGGAGATTGTAAAAACCTTGCCTCAGTATCAGTTCCCATCCGGCCACAGGAGACCAATAATTGGTGCTGGATAGCCTGCGCCCAAATGGTACATGCCTTTTTCGGGCATTCCATCACTCAGTGCAGCCTTGCTAACGCCAGACTTGGACGGACAGATTGTTGCACTGCTGAGGGAGAGACCCCATGTCCGAAAACCAAAAATTGCAACACCCCCGGAAATACGAAGGCGGCGATTGAATCGCTGAATTATACAGTAACGCAAGCTACCACCCCGCTAGAGTGGGATGTGCTACGCAAGCAGATCTATTGCAGTAAAAAGCCAATGGTGTTCGGCGATGGCGCTGCGGACGGCGGCGTTGGACATGTACGTGTTATCTACGGATATGTTGATGCCGGAGGACAACGATGGGTATCGTTATCAGACCCATGGTCGCCATGCGAAGGCAGCGATGACCTGATCAGCTACGAGACATATGCCAATACAGCTGGTCCGGGAAGGGTGCATAGAAAAACTTTGTATAAACTGACTGACAAAAACTAACCGAATATGAGAACGCTGATAATAGCATGTATAATAGGTATAGCTGTGGTCTCGCAGGGATGCGGCCAAAATATTTCAGGAAACAAGGACGATAAGACTATGCGTGTGGAAAATAAGTTTGACAGCCCTACTGCAGCTTTCGAGCAGACAAAGCGCAACCTCGTCCAGATTCTCAACGAGAACCAGAGAAAAACCTTCGGGCTGGGTTCTGACCAGGAGATCGCCGCTCTGGCAAAGGTGACCGAAATACCTGTGTCCTATCTTCAATTGGACGGATTGAAGGACACAGCCATGACACTGAACGATGAAGGCTTTTTATACACGCTCGGTAGCGGCACATCGTCTAAAATTGCTATAACTGTCACGCGGACGCAGGGTGGATGGATGCAGAATACAGTCGGTATGAGTGGCGTGGTTCAAGCTGTAAACAGATTCCCTGCATCAACACGCCTTGTGGAGGTGCCGGGACTCGAAATGAGCTTCCTGGAGCAGGGAGATAGTTCTGCCAAAGTGTATGTTCCTCTCCGCGACTATCCGGAAGCGGGTATCTCACAACGAGGACAATACCGGGCACCAGAGTTAATGCGCCTCCTTGAAGCGTATAGGGCCAGACTGGAAAAGCAATTTGGGACTGACTTTGCAAATGGAAGCCTTGACAAGTAACATGAAGGAGTTCTAAAGACAGTCATTCCCATAAACAAGGACGATGGTTTTTTATCTCTGATACGCAGCAGCCACATTAGAAAGCCGGTAGTGATTGGCGATCGCTGAATATCCCATGACAACACACAAAGCGGGGACGCCGAAAACCGTATAGAGTAGGCATGTCACAAGCCTAAACATATAAACAGCTATGAAAGGAGAAAAAATGGCGCCGGTCACCGTCAAAGTACAGACCGGTAACAACGATGCGCTGAAAGAAGCCCATCTCTACGTCTTCGACAAGAATGGGCAGTTACTTGAGTCTACGCCACTGAAAAGCGGGACAGCTACGCTCAGGACGCCTGCAGACAACATCGAGGGACAGACCCAGATGATAATTGGTCCTGAACTGCCTAAAGAGTTTAAGGGCAGGGCAATCAACCCTGTAATGATGCTGAAGATGGGCGGGTACCAGCCTTCCGTGCGTCTGGACAGGAATAAGGAGATACTTATCACCGGGTTGCCGAAGCTTGTATTCCCACTATGGAACTGGTGCCTTATTACAGGTAATGTAACGAAAACCTTTACTATAGACGGACAAAGCCAGACGTTGCCCTTATGTGACGCACGCGTTCATATCTGCGAGGTAGATCGTATACGTTTCTGGTGGCCACGTATTCCCATTGACATTGTCGACGAGCTGGCTGATAAGCTGAAGGACATTATAATCAGACCAAGACCGCCTTTCCCTCCTTTCCCGATTCCGGAGCCCGACCCGTTCCGGAAGATTTCACGGGCTTTTAACCAGGAGCGAAGCCTACAGCCGCTGAAATTGTCGGCAGGGCTGGATGCTGACGGTGGCGGGGGAGAACGCAGGATGTCATTGGCGTCCTCTGAAGCGTCTCTGCCTCAACTCCCAGTCACTGTTCAGAATGGCCTTCTGTCGGCATCCCGCCTCACCGTGCGTGATACGATCTATAACAACTTTCAGTTGCTGCACCCGTACCTGTGTTTATGGCCGAAGTACTGGCCTTACTTTTATTTCTGTGATGAAATAGCCACTGTTTATACGGACTGCAACGGCCGCTATAGCCATGAGTATCTCAATTTTACCAATGACAAGGATATATACGTTTGGGTGGAAGTATGTATCGATGGCCAGTGGGTAACGGTATACAAGCCATCCCTGCCCTGTCACACAAGATGGAATTATGCCTGCGGAACGGACATAAATATACGGGTCACAGATCCTCGTGTGCTGCCATGTACATGTGGTTCGCAGCTTAAAGGTGAGCTGGTGTGGTTCCGCTCCATTGGCGAGAGTGCGACCGCACTTCATATAGAGCAGAACAATTCAGCCACGGTTATGGTGCAGGGAGTTAATTTGCACAATCTCGGATGCACAGACATCATTGACTCCCATAGAATAAGTCCTTTTGGCGGAACACTCAATTTTAAGCTGCTGTTTGGAGACGGGCTTCCTAAGACAGGGGTAACCCACTACCGCTGGAGGAAGACGAGGATTAAGGATACTGCACTAAATAATATATTCTTTCCGCAGACATCCGTAGTAAATGGAATGGTACAAAAGACGTATTTCGTTATCACAACGGATGCGATGGGACACATGCACTTCGAGACAAAATCGGTGACGCTTGGCGCTGAAGGCTCGGGCGAGAACATTGGCTACCGTATTCCTCATTGGGATATATATCAGGACCCTGGCGTGCCGGCAGCTGATAAGTTGAAAACAATCCAATGGACCAGCCCAGATTTCTGGTCAGCCTCCCTCGACAGCAACGCGCTATCCGATGGTACATGGCGTTTTGATCTGGAACTCCTTAATAGTAATGGAGGGAATTTCCAGGTAGTCCAGGTCCCAAAACAGGTGTTCCAGGTATCAGACTACAACAATTCCGGAAACTCTGTAGATGCGCCAGACACTTATCTTAATCTCAACGGCGGCAATGCATTGAACTTAACCCTTAAGGTGCGGATCGATAATGCTCACTGCGAGGCTGATATACAGGATGCAAATATTACAGTCAACAGTGTAACTGAATATTCAGGCAGATGTGGATTCCTTCATTACACCGAGACAAATCAGCAGGTGCACATAAGCTTTATCGCCAGCCACCCGAGGAACTTTGCCCGGTTCAGTTTTGGAGTTGTAAAGGGGAACAATACGGAGAGTCCGGGCATCAATCAGGCTGGCTATGTATTGTCAGATGCTGGTTTATACAACCTGACCGGGGGTGTGTTCTCAAGAGATGTACCTGTTTCGCAGTTGATCGGCACCTGTCCACAGGCCGCATTTGCAGAAAATCTGTATGTGAGCTCACTCGCCACCAATGGTACAAGAAGGCTTTACGAATACGACGACTCCGATACAAATGCCTTTGCTCTGAGCAATAGCTGAGGATTAAGCAATAAGCTTCGGTGCATCTGCACCGAAGCTTATTAACTGCTTTGCAAATCCAGATCGGAAATGCAGGTTACTGCTTTCCGGCAATAATTATCAGGTCCGTTGTTTTGACCCCGTTATCACCTCTGTAGTCAACTCGCTGCATGTGCAGGACCTTCAGTCCATTCCGGAGTATGGCCTCAACGAGATAGTCTTCCTCATGATAATGCATATACACCTCGTCGCCTTGTGAGGATTTTTCAATGCCTGACTTACTATAGTCATCTTCCATTGTACTTATATAGAACACTCCTTCTCGCTTTAGGATGCAGGACACATCCGCTATAAGCTTTACTGCTTCTTCCTTTGAAAGATAGGGCAGACCGAATCCACATAGCACACCATCGTAAGTTATGGGTTCAACAGCAACGTTCCGGCAGTCCATAATGCGGCAGGTGGCTCTGGGATTATTCCTGCCGGCGATCGCTAACATGTTTGGTGACAAGTCTGTGGCTACCAGCCGCAGGTCAGGGCGTACGCTTAACAGGTACTTTGTTATGTTGCCAGGCCCACAGGCCAGTTCCAGAACATCGGCTTTGAGCCGCAGGGCGTTACAGAATTGGTTAAAGCTGTCATGATACGTACTCGTCTCCATGAACTTCGCGGCGTAAATCTCCGCTCTTTTGTCGAAGACATCTACCGCTGTCTTTGTATGGTCCACCGTATTGTTGAAGTATTTAGAAATTCAGGGTACTGCCTTAGGCTGTGCTATTTGACTATAATAGTGTCTCGGCCATTTTCTTTCCTTACGTGACAGCAATCAGCGCCAAGTGTATAAGGCTCGTCCACCACTCTGATGCCATTTTTGATGCCGACGAAGCGGAAATCATCCGTTTTATTAGACAGCTCATTCTGGTAGCTGTCGTCAAGGACAGTATAGCGGCCGTCGGTCATGTGCTGCTCCACAGTGATCGTTGCTCCATTTCCGTTCCTGACCGTGTAAGCCTCGTCAAGCTTCACCGGTATACCATCAGCATCTGTCACCTGCACTGTTATCATGGCAAACATCATCGTACACATGACACCTGCACAGGGATCACTGTTTGTAGCAACTCTCTTACACGAGGTTCCCATAAATGCGGGCGCTGAAACCAGGAGCAATGCAATGAGCAATAATTGTTTCATGGTCATTGGTTTTAGTTATGTAAAGGTACGTAGCCTTTATATCTGACCATAGTCGACATAGCTGAGGGTGCTGAAGAGTGATACGCAGGAAATCCTGGCGAGTAACAAGTGTTTCCCGGAGGTCTGTGATTTTGTCATATGAGTATCATTACCACCCTTTTTGTCCGTTCCGGTATTGGCAATTCCCTAATTAAGTTATCTTTGTCGCTTTCGCATTCATATTCATGAAAAAAATACTTCTTTCCTTCCTGTTGCTTTCGTCTGCACTTGTGCTTCATAGCTGTTCTGAGGATTTTAAGGTTGCCGCTCCTTATAAGGATGTGAGTGTCATCTATGGCCTGCTGGATATGCGGGATACGGCCCATTACATCCGGATTCAAAAGGCATTCCTGGATGAAACTAAGAGCGCCATCGACATGGCAAAGGTTGCGGACTCTAATTACTACAAGACCCTTGATGTAAAAATGAAAGAGCTTTCGGGAGCGAATGTCATAAGTACAACCAATCTTGAGCGTGTGAACATGGCTGATGAGGGTTATCCCAAAGATACTGGTGCGTTCTTTTCTAGTCCCAATTATGCGTACAAATTCAAGCGTCAGCTCAACCCGTCTTATCGTTATCGGCTCGTGGTGCTAAATCCGGCTACTGG
>CAMPJV010000189.1 GCA_946886975.1 uncultured Taibaiella sp.
CTCCCTCTTAGGGGAGGGAGATGGAGAGTGGCTTTGAAGAATGACATTATTAGCTGTTTAGAAGCTTTTATATAACGACTGTTTAAGCAACAAAATCCGTCTCCCGAATAACAGGGATATCCTTTTTAACTTAAAACTGTCTTCAACGTCCGGATGTTTGACGGATATTTCGATCGGCGCTGAAAACAAAGAATAGAAAATGAAAAGCATTAAAATTGAAGGAAAAAGCAGAGGCGATTTCGGCAAGAAACACACACGCCATCTCCGCTCTGAAGGTCAGGTGCCATGTGTTATCTATGGTTCTGAGAACATCCATTTCAGCGCACCACAACTAGCTTTCCGCTCGCTGGTGTACACTCCGGACTTCCAGCTGGCAGATATCTCTGTAGACGGTAAGGCTTTCAAATGTATCATGAAGGATCTGCAGTTTGACGTGGTAACAGATGAACTGAGCCACATAGACTTCCTGGAGCTGGCTGAAGACCGCAAGGTGACAGCTAACCTTCCGCTGAAGTTTGTAGGTACTTCACCTGGTGTTAAAGCGGGTGGTCGTCTTGAGATCAAGATGAAGTCCATAAAGGTGCGTACGCTGCCTAAATACCTGAAGGAAGCTATCGAGGTAAGCATTGATACACTGGAACTGAATGGCAACATCCGTGTTCAGGACGTCATTGCAGACAACATGGAGATCATGAACTCTCCACGTATTCCTATCGCATCTGTTGTTATGACGCGTGCTCTTAAGCAAGCTGAGAGTGATGATGCTGCTGCGAAGACTGCGGCTAAGAAGTAGATAGTAGTTAGTAGATAGTAAATAGTACTTTTTATATGAAACCCTTGCCTTGCGGCGGGGGTTTCTTTTTCTTTTTTACTACAAACCAGTCCAGGACTATCTACTTTGGACTAACTACTATCTACTAGTTATCTTTGCCGCCATGAAGTTTTTGATTGCAGGACTTGGGAATATTGGGGCTGAGTATGATGCGACCAGACATAATATCGGATTTGATGTGGCGGATGCTTTCGTGATAAAGCACGATGGTTCGTTCAGGCTGGACAGGCATGCATTTGTGGCGGACTGCAAGTGGAAGGGGAAGACCTTCGTTGTTATTAAGCCCACTACTTTTATGAACCTGAGTGGCAAGGCTGTAAAGTACTGGCTGGACAAGGAGAAGATAAGCATAGAGAATATGCTGGTGGTGCTGGATGAACTGGCGCTTCCACTGGATACAATAAGACTTCGTGCGGGGGGGAGCAATGCAGGGCATAACGGACTTAAACATATAGACGAGATACTGCAGACTAATCAATATCCCCGGCTTCGGTTTGGCATTGGGAATGACTTTCCTAAAGGGCGGCAGATAGAGCATGTGCTGGGTAAATGGAAACCGTCGGAGCTTCCGGTGGTGAAGGAGAAAGTGCTTAAGGCAGTTGATATTATAGAGAGCTTCGCTACGCAGGGCATCGCGAAGACTATGAGCCTGTACAATAAATCATAACAACAATATTTTATGAAGAAGCTACTGGCTTTGGTGATTCCTGTCGTGCTTTTGGCTGCAGCATGTAATGACGCTCCTAAAAAGGAGGCCGCCACTACCCTATCCTTTAAGTTTCCTCCCGGTGCTGTGTATGCTTACCTGATGGACAGCCATCAGACGATAGAGCAGGAAATGATGGGCAAGACATCTACTATAACTCAGAGTATGCAGATGCTTTCTACTTATCATGTGGAGAAGGCGGATGGAAATAAGAGAAAGCTGACGGTGGTGTATGACAGGTTTTACATTAAGTCCGCGAGCAGTGGCAGTGAGATGGAGTACGACTCGGCAGACAGCAGCAAACAGCCGAAGGAGCTTAGCCAGATAGCGTCCATAGTAAACCATCCGTTTAGCCTGGTGGTTAGTGAGAAAGGAGAGATTATAAGCGTGAACCCAACTGCAGGTGCTGGCAGCCCCCCCGACAGCAGTGCGAAGGACATGGCAGCCGAGACGCCTCTGAACGACAGCACGATCAGGAGGATGATGGAGCAGTCTCTGAACATCTACCCGACGACACCGGTGAAGGCGGGTGATAGCTGGGAGAGAAAATATACTACAAACATGGGCTTTATGGATATGGCGGTGAACAGTACTTATAAGCTGGTGTCCGTGAGTAATGATGTGGCGCATATTGAGATCACTGCGACGATCAGGAGCATACCATCGAGCAACCCTCAGATGAAGGGGATGGACATAGAGATGAACGGTACGCAGAACGGGAGTATGGATATAGACGTGAAGTCGGGACTGATACAGGAGAGTAAGTTTACGCAGGACGTGAGCGGTAAAATGAAGATACCGGGGGCGGAGATACCGATGAAGCTGACTTCGGAGACGAGGATAATTGGGAAGATGAAATAGGCTGTTAGCTGTTGGCCGTTAGCTGTTGGCTATTAACCCCAGATGTAGCAGGGTGCAAATGCTGAGGAGATCTTTCGACTGCGCTACATTCCATGACGCTTCGCTCAAGTGACGAATCCCTCACGGCCTAAAAATAAGAATCCAGACTACTGTCCGACAGCGCCTGGAAATCTTCTGAAACGTAAATGTATTTCAGAATACTATAGTTCAAAATCTATGCCAGACCTACGTCCAGGGGCTCGTCTGAGCCGTGGTCGAAGTTCATATTAACATTTCCATCGTCAGCTTCTGACTCACGGTTGGCGTTCCACTCTAATATGAAGTTGTTCCTGCCGGTTCCGATCATAATGCCGAAGTATTTCTGCTGGATAAGCTCAAGCATGGCAAGGAAGGTAAATATGGCGTGTATGCGGTTCTGACACTGGGAAAAGACGGTTTCGAAAGCTGCACGGGTCTGGTCTTTCATAAAGTCGAGCAGGTAGTCGCGCTGGCCTTCCAGGCTGTAGTTATACTTTACTACGACGTGCTGGGGCTTTGCAGTACGGTCTTTGAACCGCTTCATTACCTTTTCGAAAGCCTGCATCAGCTTGAACATGGTGACCGTCTGGATCTCGGTGCCTTCGGAATACTCATCACCTAAGGCTTCCAGCTCTTTGCGGATGTTGCCACGCTTCTGCTGCAACAAGCGCTCAGCCTCCATTAGCGCCATTTCTTCTGAGGCTTCCTTGAAGCGTTTATACTCAAGGATCTTGTCGACCAGTTCCTGACGGGGATCTATCTCGTTGCCCTGGGCGTCGAGCTCCTTCCTTGGGAGCAGCATCTTTGCCTTGATCCGCATGAGGGTGCTGATGAAGAGAATGAACTCGCTGGCGAGCTCTATGTTGAGGCTTTCCAGCTCGTGTATATATACAAGGAAGTCCTTCGTAAGGCCGTGGATTGGGATATTGTATATGTCCAGCTCGTCGCGCTCTATAAAGAAGAGCAGGAGATCGAACGGGCCTTCAAACTGGGGTAATTTTATCTGGTAACTAACTGACATCCTGGTTCACCAATGCTGGAGCCGAAACTACATTTTATTTGGCTATTCAGCTAATTCAGAGGCTTACATATTAGGCAATTATATTTCATACCAGTGTAACTCCAATGAGACTCCAGTGATATTGCAGGTGCTTGGGTGTTTATTGTGATGTGTTTGGAATACTTTCAACCAGGAAGATGAGGTCGTACTATTTCGTGCGTTGCAAACGCACTGTCAGGTGATCCTCGTTGCAAACGAGGACCAGCATGGGATAAGTCAGGATTAACGCAAATTTCCTGACTTGCTGTTCGTTCATATGCAAACCAAAATCATCCTTGACAGTGATAATAAACTGATGTTCGCCACAGACGAGATGTGCACAGGCATTCCGATCCATAAGGCCCATTAACATGTTACGGGAGGATCAAGCACCCAAACCACAAGTCTTAGCTACATGCGCCAGTGGGTATTGCAGGCGCCCGGGTGTTTACTGTGATATGTTTGGAATACTTTCAACCAGGAAGATGAGTTCGTACTATTTCGTGCGTTGCAAACGCACTGTCAGGTGATCCTCGTTTCAAACGAGGACCAGCAGTGTCGTACTATTCCGTGCGTGCAAGGCACTGTCAGGTGAGTTTAGACAATATCAAAGGCCATCTCCATTGCAGCAAAGACCTGCCACAGGACCAACCCGTAAAACAAAACATGGAATAATATCGGAACATCCCTCTTGATTATCTTTTCACTGCCCAATAAAAAATAGCCATTAGTATTCCAATCGTAATGAAGAACAACGGAACCATGGCAAACGCCAATTCGTAACCATTAGGCACAGGCAACAACAACAACAGTGGAAATTCAATCGAACCTCCCAACATCAGCTTATACGGGCTTGTTGACCTTAAGAAATATCTTAACCTCTGCCATATGCTATCAGTCATTCTTAAAAAGTGTAATCATGTAAGCCAAATTATCTTACAACATTAGAACGGCTGAAGGTCTTCCCTAGCGAAGATCTCAGCCCACAAGTCATTACTTACATTTCGAACCTCAGCCCCAGTAACACCGGGAAATAAAACATATTCTGACGCACCCTTTCATTCGACGGAGTACCTGGGAAGTTCGGATCAGGTTTGGGAACGTAGCCGAGGCTGGCATAGCGGGCACCAGCTTCTATGTTTATACCGAAACCTTTTGTGATGTTTATATTGCCACCGAGCTGGAGGCCTGCTGTGATGCCGGAGTTACTGGGAAGGGAATAGTCGCCGTGATTTTTCACTCCATCTGTCCTACTGAACATGTAGCCTGCAGTGAGGCCATAGTAGATATCGGACTTAATGAAACGGTGCTTTTTGTTTACAAAGGCATAAACAGGTATTGCAGGGTCAGCATACACTGCCTCCCAATCGTTGGGCAGACTCGTGCTCAGTTTCATCATGTCTACGCCCAAGCCTATCTCCAGCTTCAGCACATCGTAATAAACCTTAAAAGATGCGGCGTAGTTGGGTTTTACTTTCTGGTCGAGGATGATGTACTGCTTGTTATCCGGAACAGCAAGTGCAAGGCCTCCGGAGAGCCTGATGCCGAAGCCAGCGTAGGAGACGATGGTAGTGCTTAGGCAAAGGACAATTAGTAGGGCGCGCTTCATAAATGTGTTTTGAGTTGCACTAAGATAGTACACTAAATATTTTCTGTATCGTTAGGCACTGAAGAATTCAGCTAACCACTCCTCCCCTGTCTTTTTATTAAAGTTTTCCGGAAAAAGCTCCGCCCATTCCAAAGCACGAATAAAAGGAACAAAGTTTCTTTAAGACAGTTTATCAGTTCAGCCCACATGGCGTACACCATCTGACGCATTTATCGGAAGCGGCACTTGATATACGTTAGCTCAATCCTTGCTCGAACAATTCTCTTTTGGAGAAGTGACAAGGTATTCCCGGCAGGCTATAGGACGATCATTATGAATAGAGCAGGATTCGTCTTCCAGGAACGGACAAGGTACCCCCTGCAAAAAATAGGTAAAGACTACATCTTTAAGTGCGTCCTCCTCCTCACATTCCTCCAGCCTCGCGAACCAACCCATATTTTGAAAATGTGTCACTGCATCTTTAAAACGAGTACGTATTTCGGTACGTCGAGGCTCTGGGAGGCTGTCCACCATAGCCGCAATATGATATACCTCTAGCTCAGCCAGCGGAACGGGTTGTCGGCAACAGGCTC